>DATLBX010000135.1:0-19149 GCA_035526705.1 Acidimicrobiales bacterium
GAGCGAACGAAGCGTTACCGCTCTCGAGCCGGCGGCAGGCATGCGCTCCCTCGCTCGACCCGTGCGTTGGATCGGTGGCGAAGCCGAGCACCTGCCGTTGCGCGATGCGTCAGTCGACGCCGCGTATTCCACTTGGGCGTACTTCTTCTCCCGCAATTGGGACCCAACACCGGGCCTCGCCGAACTCCAGCGCGTCGTGCGCCCTGGCGGCCTGATGGCAATCGTCGACAACCTGGGCGACGACGAGTTCACCGCTCTGGCGCCGGATCCAACCGCGCTCAGCGCGGACCCGGAATTCTGGAAGCAGCAAGGCTTCGAGTACCGCGTGATCAACACCAGGTTCGAATTCGACTCCCCCACCGAGGCCGAAGAACTACTGACCCTCTACTTCGGCGAGTCCCCCGACCACAAGAATCGCCAAACCCTCACCTACCGGGTCGCCCTCTTCACGCGCGGCGCGTAGGACACCCCAGCAATCGGGGACGGAATTGCCGAAATACCGGCGGATACGTCCCCGACGGTCGGATGCGGTCTGGAGCGCGGGGTGCCCGAGGAGGGACTTGAACCCTCACGCCCTTGCGGACAATGCTGTTTGAGAGCATCGCGTCTGCCGATTCCGCCACTCGGGCCCGGCTGCAACAGTAGGACCTACGCGCACAGCGTCCGGACGTGTCGAGCCAGTCATGGACTTGCAGCTGTCTTCGTCGATCACCAGGCGCAGCGGCCAGTCGAACGGCTGAAGGTTCAACGCGCGGCTGCTTCGTCTTAGATCCGCGCGCTAGTCCGCCAGCAACTCGGCCAGCCGCGCCAGGCCGCGAGCCTGCAAGCGCTTGACTGCGGTCACTCGACGGCCGGTCAGGCGCGCCACTTCATCCAAGGCCAAATCGCCGACGAAGCGCAGCACGACCACCTCGCGCTGATCGTCCGTCAGAGCGGCGCATGCCTCGATGAGCGCTTCGTCTTTTGGTTCCATACGCCGGTCGTGGTACCCACGATCCGGCACGGGACTCGATGACCGCGGCGGACGTACAGCTCTGCGCCGCCGGTCGTCGATGAGGCGGTTGTGCGCGATGGAGAACACCCAGCTACGCAGCTTCGCGTCGTCGCCCTTGAAGGCCGGCAGGTCACGCGCCACCTGGAGGAACACGTCGTGCAGCAGATCCTCGGGCTCGTTCGCACCCTGGGCGCGCAGGTAGCCGAGCACCGCCGGCGCGAGGGCCACATAGAGACTCCCCGCGTCGCGCTTCACCACCTGCACCGTGCCACCCCACCGGATTGCTCGGGGACTTCTCCGAATTACGAACGAAACGGCCGACCCGGGGCCGACCCTCGTCGTTCGGATCAGTTGTTGCTCGTGGGTGAGATCTATGAGTTAGGAGTCCTCGTCCTCGCCGTGGCCGGGCTTGTCCTCCGGCTTGCCGGCGCCATCGGGTCGACCGCCGTCATCCGGCTTGCCTGCGTCCTCAGGCCGCCCGTGGCCATCGTCATGGCCCGGATGGTCGTTGGTCTGGCCCGGGGGGCAGTTGTCGTGGTGCCACTGCTTCCACGCCTCCTGCTCCGCACGACGCTGCTCCGCATCGCGGTCCGGCTGGCCATTGTTCGGGCGGTTGCTGTGCGGCGGCGGGCCGTGACAGGGGTCGTCGTCATGCGGGTGCGTCCCTGAGTTGCCGCCCTGGCCGTGGTTGTGCCCTTCCGACTCCCCCGCCTCGTCGTCATCGGACTCCGTGGCCTCGTCGTCATCGGACTCGGTGGCCTCGTCGTCATCGGATTCCGTGGCCTCGTCGTCGTCGTCATCGTCGGCCGTGCGGTTGGCTTCAGGCCCGCAGTTGGCCTCGCGCCATTCCTTCCACGCCTGCAGCTGCGCATCGCGGTCTTCGGGGTCGACCTGGGCGGTTCCGCCGCCCTCCACTCCCTCGTCGCCGGGTCCCGCCTCAGCTGCGGGAGTGCCAGTGGGGGGAGTGCCTTCGCACGGGTTGGCTCCCAGCCTTCCGGAGACGCCCTCCTCGCCGGAGTCCGAGTCCGCGTCGACTTCGGCCTGATCGGTCCCGATCTCGGTGCTCAGACCGGCGACGACCTGCCGCAGCGGAGCGCCCTGCGGTACGGCGAGAGCCGCGGTGCCGAGGGCGAGGACACCCACGACCGCAGCGATCGGTGCCATTCCAATGCGCATCCGACCCGACCGCGCCACAGGCGTCATGGGAATCGTCTGGTCGCTGAAGTTGGGCGGGGTGGGCGCGGCGCCCTTGCCCAGGCCCTTCAGCCGGCGAATTACCTCGTCTTGGTCCATACCGGCGTAAGCGCAGCGTCGATCAGAAAGGAGACCCTGCGCCGAGGACTTTCCGGCGAAGATCGCGGTCATGGAGGGCAAGACGCTCGATATAGACACCTCTAGACGGCAGACGGTCGATCTGACTTCCGAAATCGGCTTGTTCTGCGCTGGTCTCGGGGACGGCCTGCTCAACGTCCTGGCGCTTCATGCGACCGCGGGCCTCGCCCTGATGGAGACAGGTTCCGGCTCTGAGCCCGACCTCGTCGACGCGCTCGAACAGCTGCTTCCCCGCGACGACCGGTACCGCCACTCCCACGGATCGAAGGGTCACGGCGCGGACCACGTCTTGCCTGCCTTCGTCAGCCCGTCGGTCACGCTCCCGGTAGAAGCGGGCCGTCTCGTGCTCGGAACATGGCAGCGGATCGTTCTGGTCGACCTGAACTCGGACAACCCCCGCCGCAAGGTGCGCCTGACGTTCCTCCCTGGTTGATCGCCCGCGCGGCTAGTCGGCGCCGGTCAGTTCGGCCCAGACCAATTTGCCGTGGTCGGTGGACTCCACTCCCCACGCGGTACTGAAGGCGTCCACGAGAAAGAGGCCCCGGCCGTTCTCGTCGTACTCCTCCGCCACACGTGGGTGCGGCGGCCGTCCCTCGGCGTCGTCCAGGACTTCGATGCGGAGTACCCCGTTCGACCACTGGGCACGCAACTCAGCCGGGGTCGCGGCGTGCACGATCGCATTTGTCACCAACTCGCTGACGATGAGGGTCGCCGCGTCCTCCATCTCCTGACAGCCCCACTCCTCGCACCTGTCATGGACGAAGCGCCGTGCCGTTTCCGCGCTCTGCAGCTGTGGTGCCAGCTCTATCACGGCGGCGTTGGGAGTCTCCGTCCCGATCCGCGCCAGCAGGTCCAGGAGGTATCGAAGGTCCTGGCCCTTGAGAGCAAAGGCGTGCGCGCCTGCCGTCCTGGCCCGGCCTTCGAAGTCCGATTCGACGCTCCCGGTGAATACGACCACCCGCGCCATCGGCGCCACAGAACGAATTCTCGGAATCACGTCCAAACCGGACAAGTCGGGCAGCCCGAGATCCAGCACCACGACATCGGGCTGGCATCGCTCCGCCACGGCGATCGCTCCGACTCCGTCCGCCGCCTCCCCTACGACTTCGAATCCACCGCGCGCCTCGAGTGACGCACGCAAAAGCAGCCGCAGGCCGTCCTCGTCATCGACCAGTGCCACGCGAACGGTCGCTTGCGAAACGGTGATACGTCAAGGCTACCGAGGGGTGAACGCGACCCCCCGTCGATGTGTCCTACGACCATCCTTCGATCGGGCGATTACTGGTCGGGCTGACAGGACTTGAACCTGCGACCTTCCGGCCCCCAGCCGGACGCGCTACCAAACTGCGCCACAGCCCGTAGCGGGCATCGTAATGGGGACGGCGCGTACTCCCGGACCCTCAGCCCTGCTGGTGGGTCCGCAGCTCCGCTATCGCCAGGCCGACCGTTTCGACCATGGCTGCCTCGACATCGCGTGGGTCGATATCCGCGGACTCCGTCCGAGTGAGAACGGCAACCGCGTACTGGTCTCCCCCCGGATCGGTGATGACGCCCATCTCGTTGCGAACTCTGCGAAACAGTCCCCCGCTCTTGGCGGCGAGCGCTCCGCCTGGCAAGACCACCGGACCCAATCGTCTGGTCACCTGCTCCGCCATCACGGATCGCAACCGCCCGCACGCTTCGGCCGGGCCGGCGGTGTCGGCCCATACCGCGGTGAGCAAGCGCGTGAGATCAGCCGCGGTCGTCCGACTCGCGGCTGAAGCATCGAGGGCACGGCTTCCTCCGATTCGGTGCGGGTCGATGGAAGCAACTCGAGCTTCGGGTCCGAGCGATCCGCGCTGGGCGTCGAGCAACTGCGCGTAATCGTCGAATCCGAGGTCATTCGCGAACCCGTCGAGAGTTTCGGCCAGGGTCCCGACGACCACGGTGTCGTTGCACCCGATTGCCCGCAGGTGCTCGTTCACCCGGTCGACTCCCACCGCACCAATGACGACGTCAGTTGCCGCGTTGTCACTGATGGTCAGCATCAAATAGGCCAGATCCGCCAACGACGCCGTGACCGCAAAGCGAAATCTCGATATTCCGACCGGACCCGGCGTGCACCGCTGCGGATCCAGCGCAACCGCGGCCGACTCGTCCAAGTCACCAATCTCCACCCTCGTGTAGAACTCGAGCGCGATCGGCACCTTCACCAGTGAGGCCATCACCCGCGGCACGCCGCCTGCGTGCTCGACCCTTTCGCCGTCCGACAGCCGGACGACCGATACAGATCCGTCGCACCCCGCAACCCGGAATGCCGCGGCGAGATCCTTCACCTAGCGGTGGGAGGAGGCCCAGTCGGTGAGCTGTTCTGCGTCCCAGGTGTTGACGATGCGATCGATCGGAACACCCAGCTCTGCGGCCCGGTCGCATCCGTAGGGCTGCCACGCGAGTTGCCCAGGTGCGTGTGCATCGGTATCTATCGAGAACCAGCATCCGATCTCGAGAGCCAACGTGATCAACCTCTTGGGGGGATCCCGCCGCTCGGGGCGGCAGTTGATTTCGATGGCCTTGTCATGCTCCAGCGCCGTCTTGAAAACCACTTCCGCGTCGAACGGAGACTCGGCCCGACCCTTTCCGGTCACCTTCCGACCGGTGCAATGACCGAGGATGTCCATTAGGGGGTTCTGCAACGCCGTCACCATCCGACTCGTCATCTCGTCAGCCGGCATCCGCCCACCCAACTTCGAGTGGACGCTACCCACCACCACGTCCAGTTCGGCGAGCAGCTCGTCCTCCTGGTCGAGCGTGCCGTCCTCGTTGATGTCGACCTCTATCCCCTTCAAGATCCGGAAGGGAGTGAGCTCCCGGTTCAGCGCGTCGATCAGATCGATCTGCTTCCGAAGCCGCTCCGGCGTCAGCCCCCGCGCCACGGTCAGCCGCGGTGAATGGTCCGTCATCACCATGTACTCATGGCCCAGCGCTCGCGCCGCCCTCGCCATCTCGTCGACCGGACTACCGCCGTCCGACCAATCAGAGTGCGCGTGGCAGTCGCCCTTCAACGCGGCACGAATTTCTGTGCCGGGGCCTTCGTTCACTACCGGCGCGTCCTCCTCGAGCTTGCGGAGGTAACTCGGCAGCTCACCCCCAACCGCCTCTTGGATCACCTTCGCCGTCTTCTCGCCCACACCGGGCAGATCCCGCAGACGACCCTCCTTCACCCGCCGGAGGAGTTCGGCCGAGTCGATCGGTCGAATGGCATCGGCCGCGCCCCGGAAGGCCTTCACCCGGTAGCTCGGTTCGAGCGCGAACTCGAGCAGTTCGGCAATCCGCTCCAGAGCTGCCACCGCGTTCGCGGTGGCGTTCTCCGGAACTCCTGCCTCTGTCGGATCGCGGTGCGGGGGCAATTCGGACATCCCCTGCTGTCTACCCGTTTAAGTCGAGCTATCGCTCCCTATGCGCGACGCCATGAAGCCCTGCTCGTCCACGAGGCTCGCCGACTCACCGTTTCGGACATAGGTGACGGGGGTCCCCCGACGCGCCCATCGTCGCAGGACAGCCGCCCGCCGGCGCGCTGCTGCTTCGCTGGCCATCCGATACAGGACCGTGCCGCAAACGGAGCCTGCTCCGCCGTAGACGTCGGCGCGAACCTCTGCTCCTGCGACCTCAACGGCCAACACGCGCAACCCCCGGTGGAGCTCCATCGAGGCAGAGCGTGACAGCGCCACGCGGCCGAGTGGGGGATGGTGCGCTCCGGCATAGGCACCCAGTGGTGTCCCACCGGCCGGCACCCGAGCGGCCAGAATGTCCGGGTGCAGGACCTGGGGTCGGCGGCCGCCTTATTTCTCGCGGCCGTCTTTGCCTGGGCCGGCGCGGTAAAGCTCGTCAACCCGGGGCCGACCGCGCAATCCTTCCGCGCCCTCGATCTTCCTATGCCGCGCCTTTTCGGTCGAGCGGTGCCGCTCGTCGAACTCTCCACCGCGGCACTTCTCGTGCTCGCGCCTCGCGCCGGGGGCGTCGTCGCTCTCGGCTGTCTGGTCGCCTTCACCGCGTTCGTCCTGAACGCCTTGCGACATGGCAAGCGCGTCGGCTGCGGCTGCTTCGGTGCCACCCACTCCACCGAGGACCTTTCCTATGTGGAACCCACCCGCAATCTGCTACTCGGCATCGCCGCAGTCATGACGATGCTCACGCCCCAACTCACACCTCCCACGCTCGCGGCCGTCGTCGCGGTGACCGCCGCCGCGATCGCTGCAGCTCTAGGCCTAGGGCTACTCCGGCTGCGTCAGCGCGTCGGTGTCGTGTGGGCCACTCCCCTTCCTGGAAGTTTCCCTTCCCGATGAGCGGCGACGTCTGGGTCATTTCGTACATCGCCTTGTGGATCGCGGTCCTCGTCCTCTCGCTCGCGGTGCTCGCGCTGCTACGCCAGGTCGGCGTGCTCCACGCGCGGCTTCGCCCGATCGGCGTTCACCCCGCGGGTGAGGGACTCGAAACAGGAGATATGGCGCCGCCCCTCCCCGGCCACGACTACGCCTCTGCGGGCTTGACCTTGATTGCGTTCACCTCGCCGACCTGCACCATCTGCGCCGGCCTGCTTCCGGGTCTCCAGGCCATGAGATCGCAGTACGACGACGTGGAGGTGAAAGTCGTCGACCACGGCAACGCGACGAGCGCCACCTTCCTGGCCTTCAACGTCTTCTCCACGCCCTACCTCACCGCCGTGTCGACCGACGGAATCATTCGCGGCCGCGGCGTCGCCAACACCATCGAACAAGCGGAAATCCTGGTGGCCGCAGCCCGCCAGGACGTCGGATCTCTGGGGGCCATGTGACGAATCTTCTCGACGACCCGTCGGCGCTCGACCGGCTCGTGGAACGCGCCGGTCGCTGGACTGCGGCACGCGGCACGCGCCGCAGTTTTCTCGGCCGGCTGGGGAAGGCGGCCGTGCTCGTCGCCGGCGGTCCGGCGCTCGCGACTCTCATCGCGGACCCCGCCGACGCGCGGGTCTGTGGCCAGAGTGGAGTCTCCCCGCGCTGCCCGACCTTCGACTGCAATGACAGCTGGGGCTGGTGCTGGTACTCGACCGGTTGCTGTGCCGGGGGCCGGCTCAAGAAGATCTGCGACTGCTGCAGATTCCGCCACCCCAATGTTCACGGGTACTGCCCTCCGGGACACAACGTTCTCTGCATCGTGGAGAGCTGTGGGCAGGATCCCCGGCTCATGCGCGTCGGAATCGAGCGCCTCATTACGGACGACCGGGACGCGATCGCGGCCCGGATCCGCCAGGCGAACTTCCCCGCAGGCGCGGGTGCCATTGCCATCACCGATGCGGAGGATCCGTTGGTCGGCGCGGTCGCCGTGGCGGCCGCGTCCATCATCGGCATCCCCCTCCTACACGTGCCGCGCGGGATACTGGCCGAGCCTCACCTTCGCGTCCTGACCACCGTCGGCGTGGTGCACGCCGTGATCCTCGGCCCGCAGCTGCCTACCGCGCTGGACCGCCAACTGAAGATGTACGGGATCCGGGTCGAGCGGATCGGGACGGACGCGAATCGCTCCACCTTCTCCGCCCAAGTCGCGGCGGACATGCAGCGGAGAGTCGGACCCCGCAATGCGGTGGCGCTGACGGACTCGGGACTCTCGCTGGCTTCGGCTCCCGCAGCCGCGGCCTTCGCCGCGGGCGGGGGGTACCCGATAATCATCGGCGCCGATACACGCCGCGCCGGCGCCGGCCTGTATCTGGTCGGTCCGGAGCTCGCCCCGCGAGCGGCGGACCTCGCGGGTGCCGCGGTGGTGAGCGGAGGTTCCGTCGCAGAGATCGCGGTCAACCTCGCCGCCATGGCACGCGCCGAAGGCCGACGCGGCCGGATCGCGCTGGTGCCCGATGGCTCTCCGGTCGCACTCGCTATGGCGTCGCTGGGGGCGCCGCTCCTGGTCCACGACCCCGGCACGTTCTCGGGGCCCACTCGCGACTGGTTGATCGGGAATCGGGAAGGGGTCACGTCCGCTTGGTTGGCGGGACAGACCGGATCGATGGGAAGCCCCGCCATCTGGCAACTGCAGTCCGCGCTGAACGGCTTCGACGTGCAGCTCCTCCGCGGCTCGGCCGGACAAGGACTCCCGGTCATCGACCAACCGATCTCCGAGCGGCCCATCGGCCGGGCACGAGTGTGACAAACGGGGCTTCTGCTCTTGGAGTCGCCTTGGTGGCGATGACGTTCGCCGCCATCCGCTCGCTGTGGTCTCCCTGAGGCCTTTCGGTCTCCGAGACCCTGTTGCCCCCGGTCGGGGGCGCGCTGCGCAACAAGGTGATGCTCGCCTTCGGCCTGGCCGGCACGGCCAGCGGCGCCGCCGCCGGTCTCCTACTGGGTTCAGCCGCCGAGGTTTTCGGCCTACCTTCAGCCGGCCTGGCGGTCGCCGGGATTCTGTGCGCTGTCGCCGCTGCCGCGGACCTCGCTGGAGCGCCCGTCCTGTGCGCCGGGCGCCAGGTCCCCCAGCAATGGGGCCGGCTGCTCCCGCCGGTCACCGTGGCCCTGCTCTACGGCGGTCGACTCGGCGTCGGGCCGCTCACGATTCTCAACAGCTGGCTTTGGTGGGCCGGGGCTCTGATCGGGGCCTCCCACGGACCCTGGGCTTCGCTCGTTGTCGGCGCGTTCTTCGGCGGCGTTCGTTCCGCCGTCACCGCGGTCGCGGGCCTTCGGCACCCTGCCGCGAGCCCAAGCCAATAGTTCGTCGGGAGGCAAGGGTCGACTCCACAGGTACCCCTGGCCCATTTCGCATCCGAGCTGGGTCAGCAGACCGGCGACCTGCTCGTCCTCGATACCTTCAGCGACAACTTTCAGACCGAGGCCGTGCGCCATCTGCAGCGTGGAGCTGACGATTGTGTAGTCGTGCTGGCTACTCGCCATAGGTGCGACGAATGAACGATCCAACTTGACGACTTCGACGGGCAGGTTGCGAAGGTACGAAAGCGACGAGTAGCCCGTGCCGAAGTCGTCGACCGCAATCGATAGGCCGAAGGCTGCGAGCGCGTTCAGAGTTTCGGCCCCCGTCTCCTCGGACTCGAGCGCTTTGGATTCCGTCAGCTCGAGCGAGAGCGCGCTCGCGTCGAGCCCCTTGTCGGCCAGTTCCCTCGTTATCAGGTCGATCAGCCGCGAGTCCCGTAGTGTGCGCGCCGTCACGTTGACCGCGATAGGTACCCGCACGCCGCCATCCAGCCAACGACGGTGTTGGGCGACGGACTCCCTGATTGCCCACATCGTGAAGGGCGTGATGAGGTCGGTCTCCTCCGCCATTGGGATGAAGTCCTGCGCGGGGACGAGTCCGTGGTCCGGGTGCTGCCACCGCAATAGAGCCTCGACCCCGATCAATTCGTCCGTGACGAGATCGATCTTTGGCTGGTAGAGGAGCCGCAACTCGCGCTCGTCCATAGCTCTTGCCATGTGCCGGTCCGTGCCGAGAACGAAGACCACGGACGCGATCAGCAGACCCAGGTGCGCCCACCACCAGCGGAGCTCCCATCCAGAGGAGGGAATCATCAGCGCGGAACAGATGGCTACCGAGCCCACGCCGGTGATCCACGTGATCATGATGCGCCGGCGCGTGCGGACCCACTTCACCCCGAACTGAACGAGTGAGATGCTCATGGCCGCGAGTGCAGCCGTCTCGATCAGCTGGTTCGATCGCACCGGATCCGGCTCGAGGAGCCTTTGGACCCAGTCGGCATGAAGCACTACGTCGACGACCGCGATCACCGCGAGCATCAACAACAGCGCGGTGGGCCTCGGATGCCGCAGCACGCGCGGCACCGGGAACGGGCTCATCGCGACAATCAGCAGCAGGCCGAAGGCCAAACGAGATATCGGGCCATAGAAGAACCCGACCGGATCCGGTCCGCTCGCGTCGTACAGCGCGTGAGGGGCGAAGAGCAGGGCAAGGACGCCGAAGGCAGCAGACAGCAGCCAGGCCCGACTGGTGCCGTCCATCCTGAACCGCACCCAGGTACTCCAGGCGGTCACGGCGGCGCCGCCGGCCAGGGCTAGGACATAAGGGACGTGAAGGAACTCAGAACGGAGTTCTGTTCGACCGATGGGAAGCACGGTCATCAGCGCTCCCACGACGGCAAACCCGCCGACGAGCGACCACTGCGCGACACGCATGCGGCGACGACTGAGCGCGAGCTGCTCTGAAGTTGAAACCACTGCGCCCCCTTTGATGAGGGCAGCCTACGGGGCTAGGGGGATTGATTGGTGGGCTATGGGCCGATCGTGGGAAGGTAAGTGGCCATGAGACTTCCCCGGACCCCGATGATGCGGGGCGGCGCCTTCGCCGTAGCCGCTGTCGCCGCCTCGGCTCTTGTGCTGCTCGCCTTGTCCAGCCAGGCCGGCGCCCACCCCGGACCCGTAGACACGTCCGGCGGTCACTACTGCACGCAGGCCCAGAATGCCTCTGGGCTCTGCGCACCCCCCACGTATCACCGCCACGATGCAGACGGCGGCATTCGGGTGGTTACGCCCGGGCCCGAAGCGGCGCAGCTGACAGGCCAGCAGGCGGAAGCAACAGGTCAGCCCTTCACGCCCGGAAGCACGCCGACCACCGCGCCGCCGGCCGCGGCGCCCGTCGCGACTCCGGCGCCCGCGCCCCTCCCCAACACCGGCCCCATCGACATGCGGGTCGCGGTCTTCGGGTTCGTACTGGCCGCACTCGGTCTCGCCGCGCTGACCGCGGGCCGCCAGGTCCCGCTCCCGGTCGTGCTCGAGTTGGAGCGGCCCCGAGCCCTCTGACAGAGCCGACCGGTCGGCGACGTTGCTCCCAACTAGTTTTCTCGGGTGATGCCCCTTTCGGGCGGTGCAGTCGAGGGCGGCCCCACCGCCGCTGCGGTAACCGTCGCCGACGTTTCCGAACACATTCGGATCTCGTGCGGTCTCCCCTCGGCGGGCCCGACCGTCGGCGCCGAGGTCGAGTGGCTCGTCGCCGACCTGTCGGCCGCAGATTCGCGACCGAGCGTTCCCAAACTGGAAGGCCTGCTCGCCGACATTGTCCTCCCTGGGGGCAGCCGCATCAGCTTCGAGCCCGGCGGCCAAGTCGAGTTGAGCTCGGTTCCGGCGCGCACACCGGACGAGGCGCACGCCGGCTTGCTCGCCGACATAGCCGTCCTCCGTCCCGCCCTGCGCGCCGGCGGCCTCGATCTGGTCGCCGCACCGAACGATTCCGCGAGGCCCCCCATCCGGGTCAGTGAGAGCCCGAGGTACGAGGCGATGGAGCGGTACTTCGCGGCCGGAGGATGGACCACCGCTCCACAGATGATGTGCAACACCGCTTCCATCCAGGTGAACGTCGGATGCGGAGCCGACCCATCGGCCACTTGGCAGCGGGCGAACGGGTTGGCCCCGATTTTGGCGGCGGCCTTCGCCTGTTCTCCCGCCGACGGATGGGCCTCGGCGCGGCTGCGCAGCTGGGCCGAGATCGACCCGAGCCGCACCGCTTCGGCCTTCGACTCCGGGGATGCGACAGCCGATTGGACGCAGTACGCCCTGGCCGCGACCGCGATCATGCGAGTGGGGTCTGACGGCGGGTTCGAAGCCTTGCCCGATGGACTCACCCTGCGCGAGTGGATCGAAGCACCGCCCAACGGGTGCGGTCCCCCGACCATGTCGGACGTGGAACTTCACCTCAGCACTCTGTTTCCTCCGGCGCGATTGAAGGGATGGATCGAGCTCCGCGTAATCGACATGCAGCCTGGCGAGTGGTGGCCAGTGCCGCTGGCCGTGACGGCGGCACTCCTTGCGCCGGCCGGCCCGGTGGCGCACGCGCACGACTTCGACTGGCTTGACGAATACCGCGACCTCACCTGGCAAGAGGCGGGTCGCCTGGGAATGGGCTCGCCCCGGCTGGCTGCTGCGGCGAACGAAACGCTTCGGCTGGCCCGCGCTCGGCTGGACGAGCAGGGCAGCGCGCTCACGGGACTGGTGGAACGGTTTCGCCTGGAGAGAGTTGAGCCCGCGTTGGCGGGCGGGCGACGGCGAGCATGAACGTCACCGAGCAGCTCGCGGTGGCGCTCGAGTCCGCCCGCGCTCGGTCCCTTTCACTGCTCGACCGGCTGGACGACGAGGCGCTCCTCGCCCAGCACTCACCACTGATGTCGCCCCTCGTCTGGGATCTCGCGCACGTCGGGAACTACGAGGACCTGTGGCTGGTGCGCCAACTGGGAGGCACCGCGGTCCTCCCGGAAATCGACGAGCTGTACGACGCTTTCCTCCAACCGCGCGCCCGCCGGCCGGAGTTGCCCCTCCTGTCGCCGGCCGAAGCCCTGCGGTACGTCGAACGGGTTAGAGGGCGCGCGTTGGAGCTCCTCGAGTCAGCGGATCTGGACGTGGAGGACCCGCTACTGAGCGACGGTTACGTGCACCGGATGGTGATCCAGCACGAGCACCAACACGACGAGACCATGTTGGCGACCCTGCAGCTGTCCGGCCTCGTGGTGGAGCACGCGTCCCCCGCCGCTCCCTCTCTCGATTGGTCGGCCGCGGGCGAGGTGCAGGTCGAGGGCGGCGGCTTCACCATGGGCACCGATCTGGATCCGTGGGCTCTGGACAACGAGCGTCCAGCTCACACGGTCCCCGTGCCCGAATACTTCATCGACGTGGCCCCGGTCGACAACGCGGCGTGGATCGCATTCATCGAAGATGGCGGATACGAGACCCGCACCCTGTGGTCGCCCGCCGGTTGGGAATGGCTGTGCGAGGAGCCGCAACACGCGCCGCTGTTTTGGCAGCGCGCCGCGCCCGGGACTTGGCAGCGCCGGCATCTCGGGCGTGTCGCGGAGGTTGCGCCGCATGAACCCGTGCAGCACGTTTGCTGGCACGAAGCCAGCGCGTTCGCTGCTTGGGCGGGGCGAAGGCTTCCGACCGAGTCGGAATGGGAGAAGGCTCGTTCCGCCCACGCGCTCGAGGGCGTCGGGTACGGCTGGGAGTGGACGTCGTCGGACTTCCTGCCCTACCCCGGCTTCCGTGCGTTTCCCTATCGCGAGTACAGCGAAGCCTTCTTCGGGAGCGAGTACAAGGTTCTGCGCGGTTCGTCGTGGGCGACCGATGCCACCGTTGCGCGCCCGACCTTCCGCAATTGGGACCTCCCGATCCGCCGCCAGATCTTCAGCGGCCTGCGGACGGCGCGGAGCGCATAGCCCCATGTGTCGCCTCGCCGCATACGTCGGCCCACCGACCACTCTGTCGTCGATCGTCCTCGATCCGCCCCACTCGCTGCTGTACCAGAGCTACGCGCCGAAGTACCAGACCCGCGGCAAGGTGAACGCCGACGGCTTCGGAGTCGGTTGGTACGACCATTCCGTCCGCCCGGAGCCGGCGCGCTACCGGAGCGTCACTCCGATCTGGGGCGATGCATCGTTCGCCAGCTTTGCGCCGGTGGTGCGGAGCACCACGATGGTCGCATCAGTGAGGAGCGCAACACCGCCCAATCCGATCGAGCCGTCGGGTGTGGCGCCCTTCATGAGTGGGCATTGGCTCTTCACCCACAACGGGCTGATCGAGGGATTCCGGCACGGCCCCGACGGGCGCGACGGGGTGCGGGCCGACCTCACCGCTCTCGTTTCCAGGTCCCGGCTGGCCGGCATCGACGGCGCCACCGACTCCGAACTGCTCTTCGCTTTGCTCCTCGATCAAATCGACGCGGGGATGGCACCCGACGAGGCTCTGCGCGTGGTCGTGTCGAGAACGCTCGGAATCGCGCCGGCCTGCTTGAACATGATCCTCAGCGACGGAGAGAACTTGTGGGCCACCGTGTCCGGGGAGTCGCTGTTCTGCAGGTCCACAGGCGACGCGGTGACTATCGCATCCGAACCCCTCGACGAGCAGGACATCTGGGAGAAGGTGCCCGAGGGGTCCCTGCTGCAAGCGGCCGGCGGCGGTTTCGAAGTGAGCTCCCTTTGAGCGGCCTCACCGTCGATGTCCACCTCGGACCGGACGATCTTGCACTGGCGCTGCAGGCCGACGCGCTGCGGGGACTGACCTCGACGCCGAAGTTCATGTCCCCCAAGTGGCTCTACGACGAGCGGGGATCACAGCTATTCAGCGAGATCACGCGTCAGCCGGAGTACTACCCCACCGAGGCCGAGCGACGTCTCCTGGGGGACGTCTCCGACGCGATCGCAATTGCGGCGAAGGCCGACACCCTTGTCGAACTTGGCTCGGGGACCTCCGACAAGACCCGCCTCCTGCTCGACAGCCTGAGCCGCCGGGGCGAACTCACGCGCTTCGTTCCCTTCGACGTGAGCGAGGCCACGCTGCGCGCCGCTGGTGCAGCCATCCGATCCGAATATCCATCTGTCGAGGTTCATGCGGTTGTCGGTGACTTCGACCAGCACCTCGAGCAGATCCCGCGCACAGGGCGAAGGTTGGTCGCCTTCCTCGGCAGCACCATCGGGAACCTGGGTCCGCCCGACCGCCAGACGTTCCTTCGCCGGCTTGCCGCCACATTCGCCCCCGATGATCGGCTCCTGCTCGGTGTCGATCTGGTGAAGGATGTCGCCCGGCTGGAGGCGGCCTACAACGACGCGGCCGGAGTGACCGCCCGGTTCACCCACAACCTCCTCACGGTGCTCAATCGCGAATTGGATGCGGACTTCGATCTGGAGGGATTCGCGCACGACGCCCGCTGGGAGCCTGAGCACGAATGGATACGAATCGGGCTGCGGTCGAGCGCCCGTCAGACGGTCACCTTGCGGGCCATCGACCTCAGCGTGGAGTTCGCCGAGGCAGAACTGATGCGGACGGAGGTCAGCTCCAAGTTCCGGCGTGACGGATTCGCGGCCGAGTTGGAAACCGCGGGGTTCGAGGCAACCGACTGGTGGGACAACGGCGACGTCGCCCTGACGATGGCAGCTCTGCGGTAGGTCAGGCGGCCGGCGAGGCGGCCGAACCATCTCCGCCCGATGCCCGCGTGGCGGCGAGTGCTTCGAGATCGGGCGTCAGCATGCGCGCCACGGTCCTGAGCGTGGTCAGGAGTCCCTCGGCGAATGGTTCGGGGGTCCGCTTCACGGCGCTGAGCGTCCCGAGCAGCACCCCCCCGTCGCCCTGGACGGGAACCGCGGCGTAGGCGCGCCCACCTCGGATCGCAATCAGGTGCTGCGGGAAGTCGATGGCAAGGTCGGTCACCACGTGTGAGCCCGACTCGATGAACTTCTGACAGGGCGAACCGTCCCAATCGAAGCGCTCACCGGCTGACAGGTGGAGGCCCTCGCTGCCCGAAGCCGCGACCGTTACGAGGGCTCGCTCGTCCCAGTGCATCTCGAAGAGCGAGACCAGGTCGGCACCGATGGCGCGCTGGAGCTCGGCGATGCTCCCCTCCAGCGACAGTTCCTGACCTTCCTTCGAGCTGGTGGGCGTCGTCTCCGCCCCTGGCCGCCTGGAGGACAGCTGCGCCTTCTCGATGATCTCCTCGCTCCCCGGGAGCCGCAGGTCCGGGCTGTTCCGCAGAAGGTCCTCGAAGGCCTCGCGCGGAATCGGCTTGGAGAAGAGATAACCCTGAATCTCTCGGCATCCCAACTGGTCGACCAGGGCGAGCTGCTCGACGGTTTCCACGCCCTCGGCGACGGTCGCGAGGTGCAGGCTGCGAGCCATCGCGACGACGGCCGCGGCAATCGGCGCGTCATCGCCGCGGGAGCGCACGCCGGAAATGAAGGACTGGTCGACCTTGAGCTTGTCGATCGGGAAGGAATGCAGACGACTCAGCGACGACCAACCGGTTCCGAAGTCGTCGATCGCCAACTTCACGCCGAGCTGTTTCAGCCCTTCGAGTGTGGCGAGAATCGGTCGGAGCTCGCCCATCACCGCGCCCTCGGTGATCTCGAGCACCAGACAGGTCGGATCCACTTCGGTGTCTTCGATGGCCCGCGCCACCTCGTGCACCAGCCACTGACTGGTGAGTTGCTGAGAGGAGATGTTGATCGCCATGGTGATCGTGTTGCCTTCGCCCACGATTTCCTGAACCCGGCGGGCTTGCTTACAGGCCTCGACGAGAACCACACGGCCGAGCGACAGGGCCAGGTCGCTGTCCTCCGCGACGGGGATGAATTCGTTCGGCGGAATCAGTCCCTTCTCGGGGTGGTTCCAGCGCACCAAAGCCTCGGCTCCGGTGACGCGTCCATCCGGAAGACCGACGAGAGGTTGGTAGTGCAGCAACAGTTCGTTCTCGTTGATGGCCCGGCGCAGGTCGGCCTCGAGCTCGACGCGCCGCAGCATCGCGGAGTGCATCGCGGGCACGAAGGAGGAGAAGGTGCCCTTCCCGCGGGACTTGGCTTCGTACATGGCGAGGTCCGCGTTGCGCAGAAGCGCTTCTGCGCCATGCTCCGCGGTCGATCCCGCCGCTACGCCGATACTGCCCTGCACGACCAGCGGCTTGCCGCCGATGAGTACGGGAGCCCGCAGCCTGTTCAGGACGCGTTGGGCGACGACGGTGGGGGCCTCCTCGCGGGACCGCTCCAGAAGCACGGCGAACTCGTCGCCTCCCATTCGGGCGACGGTGTCGCCCGGGCGAACGGCATCCTTCATCCGCACTGCAACCTGGGCCAGAAGGTCGTCGCCCGCCCCGTGCCCCAGGCTGTCGTTCACCTGCTTGAACCCGTCGAGGTCGAGCAGGAGAACGGCGAGAGTCTCGGGATCGCGACCAGCGCGCTCGACGGCGTGGTTCAGGCGCTCCATGAACAGGATGCGGTTGGCCAGACCGGTCAACGGATCATGCAGGGCCTGGTGGCGCAGCTGGTTCTCGAGCGCCTTGCGCTTGCTGATATCGCGCGTGGTGAGGAGGAGACCGCCGACACTTTCGTCGCGCAAGAGATTGGAGACGGTGGTTTCGGTGAGAGCCCACGATCCGTCGGCCTTACGCACCAGAGCTTCGACGATCGTGGGCGGCGCGGGCGGAGCGGGGGCGGAGTTCAACAACGACTGCACCTCCTCGCGGGCCTGCGGATGCACGATGTCCAGCACGTCGCTTCCGACGAGCTGTCCGAATCCGTAACCGAGAACCCGGGTGGAGGAAGCGCTCTGGTACCGGATGATCCCGCCGGAGTCGACGATCGTCACCACGTCGGAGGAGTTCTGCACGAGCGACCTGAACTGACGCTCCTGGCGGCTGAGCTGGCTGGTGCGGGCGGCAACCCGCGCTTCGAGCTCGCGGTTGAGACCCAAGAAGTCGAGCTGCGAGAGCATCTGGCGAGCGACCAGCAGGATCGCGATCACGGCGCCGTTCACCAGAAGGAAGTGGTCGAAGTTGCCCTCGATGATCCGGTTGAGCCCGATGCCGCCGGCCAGGGCGACGGGCAGGAGCGGCACGACGATGTCCAGCGGGCCGCCGCTGCGTGGGTCCTCAGTAGCGGGGCGAAGATCCCGGTCGCCGGACAACGCCGAGAGGCCGATGAGGAAACAACCGATCATCCACGCCGTGCCCTCGAATCCGCCGAGGAATGCGAGTTGGGCGACCTCGAAATAGGCCAGCGTGACGTGGCCGACGGTGAGGATGCCGAGGCCGCCGGCGAGCAGAACCCAGGCCCGCTTCGATCCGATACGGGGGAAAGTGGCCAATACCAGGGCCACGAGAACGACGTCGCCGAACGGGTAGGCGAGGGCGAGGAACTGCTCAGCGTCGCCTCTCGTCTGCTCGACCAGATCCTTCAGTAGCAGCGCCCAGCCGAGGAACACCATGGAGGAGGCGACGAGAAGGCCGTCCACCAGGGCGCGCATGCGGCCCGCGCTCGACAGCATGGCCCCGAGGAAACTGAGTACGCCGAGTACTGCGAAGAGCACCGCGAGAGCAGACGGCAGGTCCGCGAGCGACGGAATGGGCAGGGCGCGTCGGGTGAGGATTTCGGCCCGGGCGGCCAGGGCGTTGGAGAAGGTCCACAGCGCCCCGGTCATGGCCAGCAGAATCCAGCCGCGACGTACACCCGGCCGGGTGGTGCGCGTGGCCAACCCGCACGCGGCGGCCATGAAGAGCGCGGCGACCAGGACAGCGAGACGGTTCTCGAGCTGGGCGCTCTGCCCCGACAGAACCCTGGAAAGGACTAGGTGACCGGCGGTGAACACCCCCGCCACCGCCAGCCCGGCCCGGAAATGATTGCCGCCCGCGGTGGGCTCCACAGGAGAGAGATTACTCATGGGGGCGAGCGATCAGGCCGGTGACCGCCCCCCGGAACGCGAATGGGCGGCTCAGGCGCACGGTGTCCCGCCGCGTGCCTGAGCCGCCAGATCTTGCGCCTGCGGTTAGAGCGAGGGGAGGCCCGGGAGCGAGGGCGCTGCGGGGAGCGTCGGGGTGGGCGGGAGCGTGGGCGTGGAAGGGAGCGTCGGCACGGAGGGCAGCAAGGTCGTCGGCGCGCTAGGGATCGAGACGGGCAGGCTCGTGGGGACCGTGGGAGTCGTAGGTGTCGCGGGCAGCGGGCCCGTGGGGAGGGTGGCTGTGGTGGGAACACTCACCGGCAGCTCCGGCACCGTGACCGGCAGCGTTGGGACCGTGGGAGTGGGGGCGGGCACGTCGGGCACGTCCACCGGCAGGTTGGGAACGTTGGGAACGTTCACCGGCAGGTCGGGCACCTCCACGCCGGTCTTGTCCTTCACGAACTCCTTGACCGTGTCGAGGGTGTCGTCGATGGCTCCGGTCGGGTCGTCGAGCACGCCGTCCAGGTCCGTCGAGTCGGTCTCAGAGGCCGGTGCACCGGGTGCACCGGGGGCGCCGGGGGCACCTGGGGTAGCCGAGGAGCCGCCGTCGTCGGACCCCGTAGCGGAGCCAGCCGACGATCCGGGGGACCCGGGCGAGCCCGGGGCAGCAGTGTCTCCGGG
>DATLBX010000136.1:0-56475 GCA_035526705.1 Acidimicrobiales bacterium
CGCGCCCTCGGTCAGTCCGGGGTATCCCACCGACAGGAGGGGCGTTCCGATCTCGAGCTCATTGACGTCCGAGACGAGCACGGCGGGCAGATCGCTGGCCTCGACCTTGAGCAGGGCGACGTCGCCCGACTCGGCCGAGCGAAAGTCGACGACGCGGGCGGGAAGGGCTTCGCCGGTCCGCTCGCCCGACTGGGCACGGCCTCGCTGGATGAAGACCTCCCGCTGCACGGGGCTGCCCTTGGCCGGACCTTCGACGGTCCAGTTCGCCAGACCGAACTCGAACAGCTCATCCACTGACGGGGCGCCCTCATAGGTGCCCTTGTCGGCCGCTTCCTGGGCAGCGATCTCGATGAGGTCGCGCTTGATGCCGCCGAACGAAGCCGAGTCGTCGACGCAGTGACCGGCCGTCATGATCGCCCCGGCGGGGTTGACCACGAACCCGGTGCAGGACGTCGAGAACTCGAAGGCGTTCCCGTCGTTGAAATAAATGCCGTCCTCGTCGAAGACGAAGCCGGCCCAGAAGGTCTCGATGTAAACGACGCCCGGCCGGAGCAGGGCTGCGGCCCGCTCCTCAGGACTGACCGATGGGGTCTCCTGCGCCGATACCGGCGCCACCAGTACGGACGACGCTGCCAGTAGGACCAACGCGCCGAGGGCTGCCGCCCGACGGGCCAGCTGGCCAGGTGCAATTCGATGGGACATTTCGCCGCTCCCTCAATAAGAGCACCTAGAGCCCGCCCCGAGCGTTTGGTGCCACCGTGTATTCAGCGGCGGATGGTATCGGTTCCGGTCACACAGCATCGGGTTCAAGCCCCGGGGCGGCGGCGGCCCGGGCCGCGGCGAGCTCGAGGGGTGTGCCGCAGTCGAAGAACCGGCCCGGATGTTCCACCAGTTCGAGCCCACTCGAACCCAGCAGCGGCTGCCAGCAGACCTCGAACAAACCCGATGGTTCGTCGAGCAGGTCCGCGGCCAGAAGGCCCGGCAACAGGCAGCATCCCGAGTAGCGCAGACCCCCCTCGAAGTCGCTCCGGGCCGCATCGCGAACCACCGAGAGGCGTACGGTCCCCCCCGACCAGTCCGCCGCCATCGAAGGCAGTGGGTTTGGCCACAGCCACGCGTCTGCATTGGTTATCGCCACGGCCCGGCCGTTGATCCACTGACGCAAGCGTCCGATAGCTCCCGCGGTGCCGAGGAGCTCCTCCTCCACCGATAGATGAACCCGCCGGGGGAGGTGGTCGGCGATCTGATCAGCCAAGTGGTGCGCGTTGACCGCTGAGTGCGTAGCGACCGCGGCTAAACGCTCGAGCGCGTGATCGAGGAGGGCCACGCCACCGACGCGCAGAAGAGGTTTCGGTACCGATGCGGTCAGCTGCCCGAGACGGGTGCCGCGGCCTGCGGCCAGCGCCACTCCGGCCAAATCCGTCAGCTGATCTGAAGCTCCCGCTTGTAGACCCGTGCGGGGCCCATCGAGACGATGGACCGGGCAATCGCGTCGAAAGCCCCGGCCGCTTCGCTGTCCGGCTGTGACACGGTGATCGGCATTCCGACGTCGCCACCAGCGCGAAGCTCGGGCACCAGCGGAATCTGACCGAGCAGCGGGGCGCGCAGCGTGTCGGAGAGCAGTTGGCCCCCACCCGCGCCGAACAACTCGTAGCGTTTCCCGTCGTCGCCCGTGAACCAGCTCATGTTCTCGATCACGCCGCGAACGGTCAGGTGAACCTCTTTAGCCAGCGCGCCAGTGCGCTGGGCGACGGACTGCGCGGCCGGCTGGGGTGTCGTGACGACGAATAGCTCCGAGCGGGGCAGGTACTGCGACATGGAGATAGCGATGTCTCCAGTGCCGGGCGGCATGTCGATCAGGAGGAAGTCGGGATCGCCCCACCACATGTCGGTGAGCATCTGGCGGAGGAACTTGTGCAGCATCGGGCCCCGCCAGATGACCGCGGCCTCCTCTTCGACGAAGAAGCCCATGGATACGCAGCGCACGCCGTGGTTCTGTGGCGGGAGGACCAATCGATCCTCTCCGTCGCCGATGATCGTCGGATCGCCGGACACCCCGAGCATCCTCGGGATCGAGAAGCCGTAGACATCCGCATCCAGGACGGCGACGTCGTGGCCCAGCTTCTTCAACGCGATGGCCAGGTTGACCGTCACCGACGATTTGCCGACGCCCCCCTTGCCCGAGGCGATACCGAGGATACGGGTGCGGCTCTCCGGATCGGCGAAGGGGATGGGTGGACCCTGGGCATGAGCGTGACCCGCGCCGCCGTGAACGGCCGAGCCCTCGGCTTGGAGGCGCCGGCGCATGTCTTCGAGCTCCTGCGGGGTCATCACATCGAGTTCCACGTCGACGCGATCCACGCCGGTCACAGGAAGCAGGGCGTCGGTCACCCGCGTGGTGATCTCGCCCTTCATGGGGCACCCGGCGACGGTCAGGGCCACGGTGACCCTCACGTGACTCCCGTCGATCCGGACGCCCTTGACCATTCCGAGCTCGACGATGCTTCGGTTGATCTCCGGATCCATCACGGCCCGAAGCGCGTCGGTGATCTGCGTCTCGGAAAGCGGCATGTGAAGTTCCCCAGGGAGTGGTCGGCCACCTAGCGTACTGGCCGTGCCACCGGCCCCCGCGAGGCGGCATTACCTGGACCACGCGTCGACTTCTCCCCTCCGGCCCGAGGCCAGCGAAGCGATGTCCCACTGGAGTTGGGCCGCGGATCCGTCGAGGGTCCATACCGAAGGGCGGATGGCACGCGCCGCCCTCGAAGAAGCTCGCAGCCAAGTCGCGGCTCTAGTCGCAGTGCGGTCGCGACAGGTAGTCCTGACGGGGTCGGGCACCGAATCGATCAACGCCGCGGTCTGGGGGGCGCTCCAGGCGAGACCGGGAAGGATTATCCACGCCGCCGTCGAGCACTCGGCGGTGATTGCCGCGTCGGCCCGCCAAGAAGTTGTCGAGCTCGGAGTCGACGCGTCAGCGCGTATCGACCTCGACCAGTTGGACGCGCTACTGCGCGAAGGCGGGGTCTCGCTCGTGCACTGCCAATGGGCCAACCACGAAGTGGGTTCAGTCCAACCGGTCGCCGAGGTCGTAGAGATCGCGCATCATCACGGCGCGCTGGTGCACCTCGACGCGTGCGCCGCTGCCGGCCAGGTGCCCCTGGACGCGGGCGAGTTGGGAGCTGACCTCGTCTCCATAAGCGCGCACAAGATGGGCGGGCCGCCCGGGGTGGGCGCGCTCGTGATCGGCCGTGGCCTTCGCCTCCCCCCGCTCATCGTCGGCGGGGCCCAGGAGAGGGGGCGGAGGGCCGGGATGGAGAACGTGGCGGCGGCCGCGGGATTCGGCGCGGTGGCGGAATTGCTGAGCGGACCTCGCCTCCGAGCCGAGCAGGCCGCGGCAACTGCGCTGGCGAATCGGATCTTCGCAATTGCCGAAGGGATTGAAGCGGTGTCGGTTTACGGAGACCGCACGAAGCGACTGCCGCACATCGTTTGCCTCGGCGTGGCCGGGGTGGAGGCCGAAGGAGTTCTCATCGGGCTCGATCAGGCCGGGATCGCGGCGCATTCCGGGAGCGCCTGCGCTTCGGAGGATCTGGCGCCCTCGCCCGTCCTGGCCGCGATGGGCGTCGACGCCGACCGTTCGCTGCGCCTTTCGGTGGGTTGGTCGACCACCGAAGACGACATCCACGCTCTCAGTGTCGCCCTTCCAGCGGTGATCGAGCGCTTGCGAGCTCTCGGGCCGCGTTAGGTCGCGGCCTCCGCCTGGGCCAAGCTCGCCCGAGCTTGCGCCGCAAACTCCGACTCCGGCGCGAGGTCGAGGAAGCGCCGGAGTTCCTCTGCGGCGGCCGCGGGTTGGTTCAGGTCCTCCAACAGCATCACTCCCTTGAAGAGCCGGGCGTCGGCGTACTCAGGGTCGGCCGCAATCGCGGTGTCCACCAAATCGAGCCCCTCCTGGGTCTGCCCTGCGAGACGCACCAACCAACCGCGGTAGGCCAACGCCTCGGGATGCGCGCGGTCCTGCTCGAGAACCCGGTCGTACAACCGCAACGCTTCGACCGCGTCTCCCTGCTCAAGTCGCCGGCGGGCTTCGATCAGCAGCTGTGCTGGTCCGAGGTCGACCGATCCGGTGGCGGACTCTCCGGGAAGCCGTTCGCCGGCGGTACGCGCCACCACCGTTCCCGCGCCGACGGCCGCGGCGATGACCACGCCGGCGAGCGCGGCTCTCTTCACCAAGGTGGGGCGGGATCTGACGCCGACGTCGCCAACTTTCGGCGCGCCGCGAAGTCGGAGTGCCAGCGCGGCTCCCGCGACGACAACTACGACGACGGGAACGGCCCAGACCAGCGCGGCAACACCTTGGCCTTCCGGCGTCAGCAGGATGCCGCGCCCATACCGGTCGACGAGAGCCTGGCGGATTTCCGCGTCGCTTTGACCCTCGACGACCCGGCGAGTGATCTCGGCGCGCACCGCGGATGCAGCTTTGGCGTCTGACTCGGCGGCTGACAAGCCCTGGCAGGTCGGGCACCGGATGCCGGCGGCGAGCCGCTCCGAGCGCGCCGCGGGTGTCTCGGGAGTGGAGCCGCCGTTCAGGACTGCGAACGCGAAGGTGACTGTCGCGACCATGCCCAAGGCGACCCAAGCGAGTCGACGGACACTCATGTCGAGGCGAAGTTGGACTCGGCGCGGGCTACGAGCGCCGTCAGACCCTCGGTGGTGACCTCGCCGACGATCCGCGACACGACAACGCCATCCGGCGCGATAAGGAAGGACTCGGGCGGCCCGCGCACGCCGTAATCGAGCGCTACTTTGCCGCCCGGGTCGTCCAGCACAGGCCAGTCGCCACCTCGCCGCTCGAAGAACTCACGGACGCGTGCGGGATCGTCGTCGAAGATCACGGCCACCACCTCCGCCTTGCCGTCCGCAGCGTCAGCAAAGTCGCGCAACTCCGGGTGCTCGCGCTGGCATGGAACGCACCACGTCGCGAAGAAGTTGAGAACGACGTACCTGCCGCGAAGGCCGGAGAGCCGGACGGCTCGCCCATCCACCGCGCTTCCGCTGATCTCTGGCGCCAAACGCCCGACGAGGGGGCTGTCCGCGATCCGAGTTGCGGCCGGCTGCCGCGTGGCGAGCAACGCCACGAAGGCGAGGACGGCAACGGCCAGGCCACCCGCGATCCACCGGACCGCTCGCGGCGACCCCGCCGTAGGTCCGCTCTCAGGCCGGACCTCTTCCAGTTCCACGTTCACGAGGGCGCGGCGACCAACTCCGGCTTCGAGCCGTCCTCGGCCGACACAACGGGCTCCCTTACCGGCGCGTCTATCGCCGCGTCTGGGGCGCGCCTCCGTCGGGGGCCCACAAGAGCCAAAGCCGTGCCGAGTCCCATGAGACCCACCCCGGACCACAGCCACAGCGCCAACGGGATGATCCGCACCCCGAGGACGACCTCGTCCTCCCCTTCGCCCGGCGTCGCCACGAGTGTCAGGTAGACGTCCTCGCGCCATCCGGTCTTGACCGACGGCGTGCCGATGGCCTGGGTGGCGAAGGGGAAGCGCGACAGCGCGGGTCGGTAGAGGCGGCCCCCGTCGATCCGCACCTCCGCGACCTCCGAGATGCGGTTCGGGTGCGGCACCGTCCGACTTCCGACGTACTCCACCGAATGTCCGGACACCATCGCCGACTCGCCAGGTGACAGGTGAAGGTCCGCCTTCTCCGTGAACGAACTGGAACCGGCGACAGCGAGAGCGACGACCACAAAACCGATGTGAGCGACCATTCCGCCGCCACTCCCTCCCGTCAGCCCCCGCCAGCCCCGCCGGCGAACACCGACGACGAGCTGTCTGGCGGCCGTGCCTGCGGCGAAGGCCGCTAGGGAAAACGCGGCGAGCGCGCCGAGGCTGCGCATACCGAAGCCGACGCAGGCCACCAAGACGGCCACCGAACCCGCGGCCGGCACGAGGAGCCGCTCGCCGATCAGCTTCGAACTGTCCCGGGACCAACTGAGAACCGGCGCGACAGCCATCAGGAACAGAAGGGCCAACGCGAGCGGAGACGTCATACGGTCGAAGTAGGGCCGCCCGACGGAGATCCTGTCGCCCGACAGAGCCTCGGCTAGCAGCGGGAAAACGGTTCCGAGAAGCACTACGAACGCGAAGGCGCTGAAGGCAAGATTGTTGGCCAGGAACAACCCTTCACGGGACACGGCAGCGGCCGGCGACGTACGGGTGCGGAGGCTGTCGCCTCGCCACGCGATCAGGCCTAGGGCGCCGACGACGACTACGCCGAGCAACGCGAGCAGGGCGGGCCCGACGACCGACTCGGTGAAGGCGTGAACCGAGTCGAGCACACCCGAGCGGGTCAGAAAGGTTCCGAGAATGGTCAGCGAGAAGGTGGCGACGACCAACGACACGTTCCACACACGCAACGCGCCCCGCCGCTGCTGAACCAACACCGAGTGCAGGTAGGCGGTCGCGGTGAGCCAGGGCAGGAACGAGGCGTTCTCGACCGGATCCCACGCCCAATATCCGCCCCAGCCCAGAACTTCATAGGACCACCACGCACCGGCGCCGATCCCCACGGTCAGGAAACCCCACGCGACGAGCGACCACCGGCGGGTTTCCTGAACCCATGCAGCGGCGAAGTTGCCGGTGATGAGCGAACCGATGGCGAAGGAAAACGGGACGGTGAACCCGACGTAGCCGAGGTAGAGCACCGGCGGGTGGAACGCCATCAAGGGATGGTTCTGGAGCAGAGGGTTCGGGCCCGGCCCGTCGAACGGGATCGTCCCGCTGACGCTACGGAACGGATCCGCCGGCCCGACCATGAGCCCGAAGAAGAAAGCCGCTATGCCGAGGCCGACAACGATGGCCCACGCCACATGAGGCTCCTGGAGTCGGTGCCGGAACCGCCACACCATCGAGGTGAGGTACCCGGAGAGGATCAACCCCCACAGGAGAATCGAGCCCTCCAAAGCCGCCCAGAGGGTGGCCACCTTGTAGACCAGCGGCGTCGACCGCGCGGAGTTCTCCGCGAGGTACACCAGCGAGAAGTCGTTCGTCAGGAGGGCATGCTCCATGGCTCCCACGGCGAAGACGACACCGCCGAGAACCATTAGGACGTAGGCCCGTCCCGCCTTCATCAGGTGGGGCCTGCCACGCACGACCCCGGTGACCACGGTCGCGACGCCGGCGATCGCGGAGCAGAACGCGAGCAGAACTCCCGAGTGCCCCAATGCGGAGTTCATCGCGGCTGTGTGTCCGCGCCAACGCCCTCGTAGCGCTCGACGCGTTCGGGGTTCTCGGCGCGGTATTCCTCGGTGTGTCTCACGAGGATGCGATCACTGGCGAACCGGCGCCCCTGCCAATGTCCTTCGAGAACCACCGGAATACCGGGCTGGAACAGCTCCGGCGGATCGCCCTGGTGGTCGACCTCGACGGTCGCGCCGCCCTCACGAATCCGGAACGACACGCCGCTGTCGGTGCGACTGACCGTCCCCGCCACGACGAGGCCTTCGACCCTGAACCGCCTGTCACCGAGCGCTTCGCGCTGTGCGACCGCTTCGTCAGCCGTGAGGAAGTACACGGCGGCGTCGCCCAACCCGCGGAACACGAGGAAGCCGAGGGCGACCGCGATCAGCGCGAACGCAATCCAGGCTCGGCGCCGCCCGGCGCCGGGCGCCGGAGTCTCGGAGGGGAGGTCGTTCGAAGTGGCGGCCTGCAACTCAGTCACCGTTTTGTCTGGCCTCGCGTCGCAGGGAACGGTCGCGGGCCAGGATTCGAAGCGAGTACGCCACGAGAGTCACAAGAGTCACCGCGTAACCCGCCAGCACATAACCCATATCAGCGCGAGGCCACAGCCAGGTCGAGAGCGCGGCCCTCCGCCAGCTGAGCCAAGCCCTCGACGCGAGCCCGTCGTCCGGTCAGCCACACGTACACCAGCGTGAGCGAGGCGAATCCGAGAAGCAGGGTCCACGCCTGAACGCCGGCGATCTGCGGATCGGGGCGGAGCAGCGTGGGCTGCTGATGCAGGGTCCGCCACAACTTCACGGAGAAGTGAACGAGGGGTATGTCCGCCACAGCTACGAGAGCGAGCAGGGCGCCGCGTCTGGCTCGGGTCACCGGTTCAGGAACGACGCGGCGTAGCGCCAGGTACCCGGCGAAAAGCGCGAGGAGTAGCGCGGTCGTAGTGAGCCGCGCATCCCACGTCCACCACACGCCCCAGGTCGGCCGGCCCCATAGCGACCCGGTCACCAGCGTCAACGAACACAGGACCACGCCAACCTCGGCGGAAGACGCTGCAATCTGGTCGTGCCGTGGTTGCTGACGCCAGAGATACAACGCGCTGAACAGTCCGGTTACGGCGAAAGCGAGATACGTGGTCCACGCGAGTGGAGGGTGGATGTAGATCATGCGAACCAACTCCCCCTGGACTCTGTCCGGCGGCGTGCTGCCGAGCCCGAGGGCAACGGTTCCGGCCAACCCACCCAGGCCGAGTATCCCGATCGCGTTCAGCACTAGGCCTCCTCGAGAAGGGGCCCGAAAGCCAGAACTCCGGCGGCACCGAACACCACCGTGAACGCGACCAGTAGTCGGACCCACGGCCAACCATCCGAAACCGCGAGACCGACCCCCGCTTCCCAAGCGCGAGTGGCGCCGAGCAGCACCGGAGCGACGACGGGGAGAACGAGCAAGGGCACCAGCGTCTCGCGGACCCGCAGCCCGGCCGCAACAGCCCCGTAGAGCGTTCCGGCCAGTGCGAGTCCGGCCGTCGCGAGTAGCGCGGAGGCCACGAGCAGCAGAGGCGACGCCAGCACAGCTCCGTACAGCACGACGACGCCGAGCGCCAGGGCCGAAACCACCAGGAGTAATTGGATCGACAGCGCGGCTGCCTTTCCGAGGAAAACCGCCGCGGGATCGACACCCGACAGCCGCAGTTGGTCGACGGCGCGATCCGCGGACTCCAGCGCCAGCGAGCGTTGAGTCGCGAGCAGGGTTGTGAGGAGAACCGTGACCCACAGCAGCCCTGGGGCGGCGCGGGTCAGCAGCCCTCGATCGGGGTCGAGGGCCAGTCCGAACAACACGACGACGACCAGAGCGAAGGGCACTACCTGAGTGCGCGCCACGTGCGATCGAGCCTCCACGCGCAGATCCTTCGCCGCAACCACGTAAGCCTCACGCAACATGCACGGAGTCCGTCGTCAGTTCCGCCGGCTCCAGCGCGATTCTGCCCCGGTCGATGCAAACGGACCGCGAGACGATCCGGCCGACATGCTCGATCTCGTGTGAGGCGAGAAGAATGGCCGCTCCCTCCGCCGCCGCCTCTCCGAGCACAGAATCGAGTTGCTCTCGCGCTGAGGCGTCGAGCCCTGCGTGGGGTTCGTCCAGAAGCCAGAGGCGCGGGCGCACCACGGCCAACGCGGCCAGCCCCACTCGACGGCGTTGTCCCGCGGAGAGCTGGGCGACGGTCACGTTCTGTAGTCGGCCTTCCAACCCCACGCGCTCTAAGGCGGCCGCCGCGCCGGCGGGAGGTATGCCCCAGAGGCGGGCGCGGAATTCGACGTTCTCGCGCGGGTTGAGGTCGTCGTACAGACCCGCGCTGTGGCCAAGGAATCCAACGCCTCGGGGCCGCCCTCCCTTCGACAGGTCCACGCCGAGGACGGTCCCGGATCCCGCGCTCAGGCGCAGTAGGCCCGCGCAGGCGCGCAGGAGCGACGTCTTGCCGGCTCCATTGGGTCCTTCCACGAGAACGATTTCGCCCTGCGACACGTCGAGGTCGACCCCGGCGAGTGCGGGGAACCGCCCCAGCAACGCCATGGCCGAACGAAGGTGGATCGCGGAACCCATGACGGCGAGGCAAGGTTAGGTGTGAATTGGTCGGCGGCGCGCCTCGCGCTGGGCACCCTCGGCCGGGTGCTCATCGCGGCGGGGATGCTCATCCTGGCCTTCGTCGGCTACCAACTCTGGGGCACCTCATTCGCCGAGGCGCGGTCCCAGGAGCGCCTGGTGGAGGAGTTCAGGGGCGGCCCTACCGCCCTCGAAGCCATCCGTGCCGTACCGGGCGGTGCGGTGGGATTGATCGAGATCCCGAAGATCGGCCTCGACAAGGCGATCGTCGAAGGAGTCGGAGTCGCAGAACTCAAACAAGGTCCCGGCCACTACCCGAGGACGCCGATGCCCGGCCAGCCCGGCAACGCCGCGATCGCGGGCCACCGGACCACCTACGGCGCACCCTTCAACCGGCTGGACGAGCTGGTGGCGGGCGACATCATCCTGGTCACCACCGCGCAGGGCGAATTCCGATACGAGGTCGAATCCGCGGCGGTCGTAAACCCGAAGCAGTCCGAGGTGCTCGACAACACCGCGGATTCCCGCCTGACGTTGACAACGTGCCACCCCGAATTCAGCGCGGCCCAGCGACTGATTCTGACAGCCAAGTTGGCCACCCCGGCGGCCACGCCGATCGAGGTGAAACCCGACTCCCCCACCAGTATCGACTCCCTCGACGCGGGGTTGTCCGGGGATCCGACGGCGCGCTGGCCGGCATTCGCGTGGGGGCTGGCCGCCGCCACCGTCGCGGCGTGCGCCCGAGTGGGCGCTCGCTACTGGCGTCGAATTCCGTCGTACCTGATCGGCGCGCCGATCTTCCTGGTCACGCTCTTCATATTCTTCGAGAACTTCGCCCGGCTGCTTCCTGCAAACGTCTAGCCAGGGCGGCCACGAGGCCTCTGGTACCGTCCAGTCAACGGAAGTCGTGCGTGACGCATCAGAAGGTGCCGAGCGACCGACGGCATCCGGGGGGATACAGCCCAGATAAGGAGGCCCTCCGTGAAGTCACGCCGACCCGTCATCAAACTCCTCGCGCTGCTCGCAGGCTTGGTTCTGCTGACCGCAGCCTGTGGCGGGGGCGCGGACGATGCCGATGAGCCCGGCGGCGCCCAAGAGGACGCTCCGAAAACCCAAAAGGGCGGTGAGCTGGTCGACGGTGGCACCTTCGTAGGCGATCCGCCTGAGCACATCGACCCGGCGCTGAACAGCACGCTCGACGCGTACCAGGTCATCAATGCCATGTACGACGGTCTCACCGAGCCAACAGGGGCGGAGGTCAAGCCGCTGGTCGCAGAGTCTGTCGAGTCCAACGACGACGCGTCCGTCTGGACTTTCAAGATCCGCGAGGGAATGAAATTCTCCAATGGCGAAGAGATCAAGCCGACCACTTTCCAAAAGTCGTGGGAGCGGGCCAGCAACCCGGACTTCGCCGGTGACTACGCCTACCTGTTCAACTTCATCAAGGGCGGGAAGGAGAAGCTCGACGGCAAGGCCAAGACTCTTGAAGGTGTCGCAGCCGACGACGGGGCTGGGACCCTCACCGTCACGCTCGCGTCGCCCTACTCCAACTTCGACGCGGTGGCGGGCTTCCAGACCTTCTTTCCCATGCCCGACGAAGCAACCAGCGACCCCGCCAAGTTCACGGCTTACGAGAACGGGCTCATGATCGGCAACGGGCCCTACAAGTTGGAGAAGCCGCGGACGGATCAGGAGATTTCGCTGGTCAAGAACGACACGTGGACCGGTGACGTCGACGGCGAGAAGTGGGAGGACCGCCTCGACAGGATCCGCTTTCTTGTCAACGCCGACCCCGACACCTCGTACAACGCGCTCGGCGCAGGCGAAGTCGACACCGCCAACATCCCGCCGGCGCGAGTCAGCGACGCCGAGGCCAATTGGGGCAACACGCTCGACGTCGCCATCTTGGGCTCCTACCACTACGTCATAAACGGACGTAACCCGATCATCGGTGGGGAGAAGAACAAGCTGCTCCGCCAGGCGATCTCTCAAGCCATCGACCGCGAGGAGATCAACGAGGCGGTCTACAACGGCAGCCGCACATCTTCGACCGGCATAACTCCGGACGGCATCCCCGGTTTCAAGGAGGGGATCTGCAAGTACTGCAAGTACGACCTGGAAGCGGCGAAGAAGGCGTTCGCCGATTGGCAGGCCGCTGGAAACAAGCTCGCCGCTCCGATCCAGATCCAATTCAACGCCGACGCCGGCCACGAGCCGGTCGTGCAGATCTTCGTCGACAACTTGAAGGAAGTCGGGATCCAGGCCGCGGCACAGCCCTTCCCGACCGAGACGTACTTCAGCCAGCTGGCTGACGGAGCATGCGTGATCTGTCGCACCGGGTGGTTCGCCGACTACCCGACGTACGACAACTTCATGTACGACCTATTCCACAGCGACTCGCTCGACGGGAACACTTACGGCTTCGTCAACGAGGAATTCGACGGGCTGGTCGACAAGGCCAAGGCCACAGTCGACAAGGACGAGCAGGCCAAGCTGTTCCAGCAGGCCGAAGACGTCCTGCTGAACAAGGAGATCATGGCGATCCCGATCAACTGGTACAAGGGCGACTACGCCTTCGACAAGGACAAGATCGCCAAGTTCCCGCAAAGCAACTTCGGGTTGATCGCCTGGGAGCAGGTGGCCCTCGCCGCATGACCTGATGCGGGCCCGGTTCGCGCCGGGCCCGCTCGCGGTCGTCTGAAACCATGCCGAGTTACATCCTCCGCAGGCTCCTGCTTCTGATACCGACGATCTTCGTCGCGCTCTCCTTCCTGTTCTTCCTCTTCTTCCTTCTCCCCGGCGACCCGGTGGACCTCATCGTCGGAGGCGAGAACCGGACTCCGGACCCCGGGGTGATTTTGCGGGCTCGAGCCCGATACGGGCTGGACGAACCTCTATTGATCCAATTTCGCGACTACTGGTCGCGCACCCTGCGCTGGGATCTCGGTGAGTCGTTTCTCAACGGCCGGAGTGTCAACGACATCCTGGGCGAGCGGGTGGTGAACAGCGCCCGGCTCTCCATCTGGGCAATCGTGATCGAGATCATCGTGGGCATCGGCGTTGGTCTGCTGTCGGCCATCAAGCGATATTCGATCGCCGACAAGCTGACGACCATCGGGACCGCGGCTGCAGCGGCTGTCCCGGTCTTCGTGCTCGGATTCGTCTTCCAGTACGCCTTCGCGGTCTATCCCAATCAGCACAACTGGCCCGAATGGGCCAGGTTGCGGACGTCCCGCCTCGGCCCGGATGAATGGTTCCTATTTTTCATACCGCGCGGCGATCAGTGGCGGTATCTACTCCTCCCTGCCCTCACCCTGGCGTGTGTCTCGACCGCGTTGGCCGCGCGGATGATGCGCGGCTCGATGCTGGAGGTAATGCAGGCCGACTACATGCGAACGGCCCGCGCCAAGGGGCTCGGCGAGCGCGCCGTTGTCACCCGGCACGGGCTGCGCAACGCGCTGATACCGGTGGTGACCCTGATCGGGCTGGACTTCGGCACAGTCATCGGAGCGGCGGTTCTCACGGAAACCGTGTTCTCCTGGCCCGGCTTGGGCTTCACCATCGCGGACGCGGTCGGAGATCGCGATCTACCCGTCATACTCGGGTTGACCCTCGTCGTCGTACTCGCCTACGCGGTGGTCAACTTGATCGTCGACGTCTCTTACGCGTGGTTCGACCCACGCATCCGGCTCGGCGAGGGCGACGCGTGAGCCTCATCGAGCCCACGGGGCCCAGCGCCGCCACCGCGGGTGAGCCCGGCGTCGTGGACGTCGCCGCGGCCCGACCGATGCGGTCTGAAATCTGGCGGCGGTTCCGCCGTAACAAGCTCGCCGTCGTCGGCCTGGTGTTTCTTGCTTTCGTGATTCTTCTCGCAATCTTCGCGCCACTAATCGCGCCGTACGGGTTCGCCGAGAGACCCCTTCCCCGGGTCTACCGGGCGCCACCGTCGGCGGCGCACTGGTTCGGCACGGACGGAATCGGCCGCGACATGTTCAGCCGTGTGGTCTACGGGGCGCGCGTGTCTCTGAAGGTCGGGATCCTGGCCACCGCTCTGTCGTTGAGCATCGGGGTGCTTCTCGGCTCGCTGGCGGGCTATTTCGGCGGCCTGCTCGACACGATCGTCATGCGGCTGACCGACGTCTTTCTGGCAATTCCCTACATCATTCTCGCCGTCGCCATCGCGACACTCTTCGGGCGAAGTGAAGGGTCCATCATCGTCGTCCTCGGCTTGACGGGATGGCTGGCGATCACCCGGATCGTGCGCGCCACGTTCCTTTCCCTTCGACAACTCGAGTACGTCGAGGCTGCTCGGGCCCTCGGCTTCTCGAGGTGGCGCATCATGACGCGACACGTATTGCCGAACGCCTTACAGCCGATCATCGTCTACGGCACGATCTCCGTCGGCACGGTGATCTTGTCCGAGGCCGCGCTTTCCTTTTTGGGGGTGGGCCCACAGGATCCGACTCCGGCGTGGGGGCTGATGGTTGCCCAGGGGAAGGGGGACCTCGTCAGCGCCTCACACTTGCTGTTCTTTCCGGGAGGCGCCATCTTCCTGACCGTGCTCGCCTTCGTTCTGGTGGGCGACGGACTTCGCGACGCTCTCGATCCGAGGCTCCGGTGAAACCGGAGCCCTTCCGCGCCGTCACAGCGGGGGGCCCGGAGCCCTTCCGCGCTGCGGATGTACTGCTGGACGTCCAGGACCTGCACACCACATTCCGCACCGACGGCGGCGACGTCAAAGCCGTCGATGGCGTGTCGTTTCAGATCCGGCGCGGCGAGGTCTTCGCCGTGGTGGGTGAGTCGGGCTCAGGCAAGTCGGTGACGGCGCTCACTCTCATGGGGTTGGTTCCGAGTCCGCCCGCGCACATCGAGGCCGACGCAATCCTCTGGAAGGGTGAGGACCTGCTGGCGAGCGGCGGCGAGCGCATGCGCGCCGCCCGAGGCAAAGAGATCGCGATGATCTTTCAGGACGCGCTGACCGCCCTCAACCCCACGCACACGATCGGGCGACAGATCGCCGAGATGGCGCGCATTCACGAAGGCGCCAGCCGCAAAGCGGCCCGCAAGCGGGCTATCGAAATGTTGAAGCTGGTCGGGATTCCGCAGCCTGAAAGCCGCGTCGACATGCATCCCCATGAGTTCTCGGGCGGCATGCGGCAGCGGGCCATGATCGCGATGGCGATCACCTGTAATCCCGACCTGCTCATCGCCGACGAACCAACTACGGCCCTCGACGTCACCGTTCAGGCCCAGGTGCTCGACGTCCTGATGTCGATCAAGGACGAAATCGACAGCGCGATCATGCTGATTACCCATGACCTCGGCGTGGTCGCCGGGCTGGCGGATCGCGTCATGGTGATGTACGCCGGGAGGGCTGTCGAGGTCGGTACGGCTCGGGAGATCTTCTACGAGACCCGCCACCCGTACACGCTGTCGCTGCTGGCGTCCCTACCTCGACTTGATCAGGAGGGGGACGAACCCCTGGTACCGATCAAGGGTGCGCCTCCCTCGCTGGTCCGTCTTCCCTCAGGTTGCAAGTTCCATCCGCGCTGCCCCTTCGTCCAGCCGTTGTGTGTCGAAACCGAACCCGCTCTGAGAGTCGTGGATGGCGCCGCTCACTCCTCCGCCTGCCACTACGCAGAGGACCTGGCGGGCGTCGACGTCGACACCATTCGCCGGCGGGGAGAACCGGAGCCGGTGCAGGCGTGAGCCTTCTCGTCGTCCGCGACCTGGTGAAGGAGTTCCCCGTACACGGCGGGGTGTTCGGTCGAACCGTGGCGAGGGTCCACGCGGTATCGGGCATCAGCTTCGAGCTGGCCCGCAACGAAACTCTCGGACTTGTCGGAGAGTCCGGGTGCGGCAAGTCGACGACGGGCCGGCTCGTGCTGCGTCTATTGGAACCGACGTCAGGCACCATCACCTTCGACGGCCGGGATTTGGCCTCCTTGAAACCGAAGGAGCTGCGGACGGTCCGGCAGAGCGCACAGATCGTCTTCCAGGATCCCTACGCCTCTCTCAACCCGCGCCGGAGCATCGGAGATGCCATCTCTGAGCCGCTTCGTATCCACCGCCACATGTCGAAGACGCAGGCCCGTGCCCGTGTGGTGGAGCTCCTCAACCTGGTCGGCTTGGCCAGCGAGCATTTCTCGCGGTACCCACACGAGTTCTCCGGTGGGCAGCGGCAGCGTGCCGGCATCGCCCGGGCGCTGGCCCTGGAACCCACGATGCTCGTCCTGGACGAGCCCGTCTCCGCGTTGGACGTCAGCATCCAGGCCGGTGTCGTGAACCTGTTGGAGCGACTCCAAGCCGAACTCGGACTGGCATATCTCTTCATCGCCCACGACCTTTCGGTGGTGAAGCACATCTCCGAGCGCGTTGCGGTGATGTATCTCGGGAAGATCGTCGAAACCGGCAGCCGCGACGACATCTACAACCGGCCGTCTCATCCGTATACCCAGGCGCTCTTGTCGGCGATTCCTCTACCGGACCCCGATCTCGAGAAGCAGCGGAAACGCATCGTGCTGACGGGAGACGTCCCCAGTCCGATCGAGCCTCCATCGGGCTGCCGCTTCCGCACCCGCTGCTGGAAAGCAACCCAGAAATGTGCAGACGAGGAGCCCGAGCTCATCGACCGCGGCCAGGGTCATCCGTCTGCCTGCCACTACGCGGAGATAGATCCGACCGTCGTCCTTGGCCGCCGCGCGCCCGCGGATTCCGCGCCTCCCGCGTAGGTCAGATCGCGGTCAGGCGATCCAGACCCAAAGCGTTCATCAGATCCACGAGGTGGGCGGAGAGCCAGCCGACGCGGTCGAGCATCAGGACCACTCCGAAAACCACGAGCACTGAACCCGATACGACGTTCATGGCGCGCGCGTTCCGGCGAAACCATGCGAATACGCCGGTGAGCCGCGCGAATCCCACGCCGGCTGCGATGAAGGGCAGCGCCAGTCCGGCCGAGTACGCGAGCAGGAGCAGCATGCCCTGACCGAGCGTCGACTCGGCCGCCGCGAGAGAGAGTGTGGCGGCGAGCACCGGCCCGATGCACGGCGTCCACCCGAAAGCGAATGCCATTCCCATGACGGGCGCGGCGAACGCGCCGAGGCGGCTCGGGGAGACACGAAGCCGTCGCTCCTCGCCGAGCACACGGGGCAGCACGCCGAGGGCGATCACCAGGCCCATGACGATGATCAGCGCGCCGGCGCCCCGATTCAGCGTTCGCTGATTTTCGAGAAGGGCGCGTCCCAGCCCCGTGGCCGCCGCTCCGAGGGCGACGAAGACGAGTGTGAATCCCGTAGCGAACAGCAGGGTCGCCCGGAGGATCCGCAGCGTCTCCGAGCGATCGCCGGCCTCCCTGGGCCCGACGACGGTCGGCGCGCTCACCCCCGACATCAACGACAGGTAGCCCGGCACCAGCGGGAGTACGCACGGAGAGAGGAAGGAAATCATCCCGGCGCCGAAGGCGACTACCAGCCCGGGATCAGCCACCAGACCAGATGGGCGGTCGCTTTTCCTTGAACGCGGCGATGCCCTCCCTCGCCTCGTCGCCCGACGCCACCACGGACAGCAGCGGGTGGAGCAGGGCGAGTGCCTCGTGGGCAGGGAGGTCGAGCGCGTCGTAGAAAGCGTCGCGCCCCAGCTTCAGGGCGCGTGGCGCCTTCGACGCGAGTTGGGCGGCGAGCTTCGCGACTTCGTCAGACAGCTGGGCGGCGGGAACGGTGCGCGTGGTGAAACCGATCCGCCCTGCCTCGGTCGAGTCGACCCGCCGACCAGTGAGCATCAGCTCGAGGGCGACCTTCGGCGGCATGGAGCGAACGAAGGGGACCATGGCCATGAACGGCCAAAGACCGACGTCGATCTCCGGCGCGCCGAAGACCGCATCGTCGGACGCCACGACCAAGTCGCACGCCAGGGCAAGAGCGAAGCCTCCGGCCAGCGCATAACCGCGCACCTCGGCAATGGTCGGCTTGCCGAGCTTCCAGAGATCCTCGAAGAGCCCAGCCAGCTGCCCTCTCTCGGCATGCAGGCCCAAGGCGTCCTCGCCGGCCATCGAGCCGAGGTCGGCACCGGCACAGAACGCCGTGTCCCCAGAGCCCGCGAGCACCAGGACGCGCACGGCCTCGTCCGCCTTGGCGAGTGCGAGTCCCTCGCGCAAAGCGCGAACGACTTCCCAACTCAGCGCGTTGCGGCGCTCGGGACGATTGATAGTCAGCCGGGCAACCCTGCTCGCGCCGCCGGACTCGTAAATGACCTGTCCCGCGGCGAGCTCCATGCGGCCAGCCTAAGAGGCAGACCCCAGGTAGGAGGCCGGACCGAACGTGAACACGGCGCCGTCGGCTCCGAGCAGCCGATACCCGCCCTCTACCGCCACATCGAGGTCGGTCAGCGGGTGTTCCAGCTGGCCGTGCACCGATCCGAAATACGAAGCGTCGCCGTACCCAAAGACGCTGCCATCGGCCGTCGCCACCAAGTAGCCCTCGCCCGTGCCTGTGCGATCCATGGCCACGACTCCAGACCGGACACCCTGGTCGCGAGGTGAGCCGAAGTAACGGTGAGCGGCGTCGCCAAAGCCGAACAAGCTCCCGTCGGAGCCGATTACCCAGTAGCCCCCACCACTGCGCGTCGGCACGAGCGCGACGGCCTGTCCGCCGAAGCCGAAGTCACGGGGTGAGCCGAAGTACTTCGCCGCGCCGAAGCCGAACACGCTGCCGTCGCGGCTCAGAGCCCAATACCCGGCGTCACCCGGCGTGGGCGCCAGGTCGACCAGGCCTGATCGCACCCCGACGTCTCCCGGGGAGCCGAAGTACCGGGGCGCGGCGTCGCCGAAGCCGAAGACGCTGCCATCGGAGGCGCCGACCCAATAACCGTCGCCCGTACCGGTCGGGGCCAGGGTGTGGACCCACTCGGACACTTGCCCGTGGGCCGACCCGGCGTAGGGAGCGGAGCCGTAGCCGAAGACGGAGCCCTCGCCTCGAAGAATCCAATAGGCGTTTCCATTGGGGTGCGTGGCGATGGACCGGAAGCTGTCTCGCGATGGCCCGGGGTCGCGGATCGCCACGCCGTGCCGCCGGGCCACGGCTTCGCGTTCCCACTCGAGGGGCCAGGGGTTGGCGCGGCACCCGTTGAGCCCCTTGCTCTGCTGCTGCATCACCGGCGCAGGCTGTCCCCCGCCGCCGCAAGACGCGTGGCCGAGTCCGAGCCAGTGGCCGACCTCATGGTTTGCCACCATGTGGCGGTAGTCGCGAAGACTCCCACCCGCGGAGTCCCACACCGGAGTGGCCCCTCGCCATCTTGATTCGTTTATGACGACGTTGCGACCGCTTCTGCAGCTGTAGTAGCGACTGCAGGGGCTCCCGAAGGAAGGCACGGCGACATCCGCGGCCAGCCACACGGTGAAGTCGCCGCCCGCAGCGACGCGCTCGAACCTCAGCGATCCGCCAAGACTCCAGCCGCGGAAGTCCGCCAACGTCTCCGCGACTTGGCGGGCGAAATCCTCCAAGTCGCCTGAGCTCTGGCGCCCGGAGACGACGTAGCGGTATGTCCGCTCCGACGCCATGACGCGGCCCGGCCGGACCGTGGCGAAACCCAGTAAGACAACCACCGCGACAGCGACGCACACGATCCGTGTTCGGCCGAGCCCCATCGATCCATCTTGGCGGCGGTCTACCCTCGCCCGGTGCGCTTCACGGCAGTAGCGGTCGCCGCGGGGATCGTGATCGGGCTGGTGGCCCGCGGCCGCTTCTCCAACATGAACCGCCGCGCGCTGCGCGGCTGGCCCCTTTTGGCAGCCGGTATCGCCACCCAGGCAGCCGCCGGCCGCGTGGGGGGACCGGAATGGACGACGCCGCTAGTCCTGCTCTCCTACGCCTTGCTGCTCGGCTTTGCGCTCTTCAATCTTCGGCTGGCGGGGATGGGCGTTGTCATGATCGGCATGGCGGCGAACGCCACCGTCATAGGTCTCAACGACGGAATGCCCATTCGACCGTCGGCGGTAGTCGCCGCGGGCCTCGCCACGCCCGAACAAGCCGAACGGATGCGCGCCGATGTGAAGCGTCGACCGGAGCGTCGCGGAGACCGCCTGGTGGTGCTCGCCGACATCGTTCCCGTCGCGCCACTTCGGGAGGTCGTGAGTTTCGGCGACCTCGCCATTGGAGTCGGAATAGCGGACGTGATCGTCCATCTGATGCGCACGCGGTCTCGGATCCGTTCCAAAGCCGCCGCCCCGGTCATTGCTGCCACCTGACGGCACGGCCCGCCGCCGGGTCGAGGCCCCCACGCTCCGGAGGCGTGCCGCACGAGAGCAGGTCGACCGGGGTCCTCGCTCGGGCGAACGATGAAGGTCACGTTCTGTTCGTTTCGTCTGGGCGGACACGACGGGGTTTCGGTCGAGGTCGCAAAATGGCAGCGGGCCTTCGAGGAGCTGGGTTGGCGTGTCTCCGGCGTCGCCGGCGCAGGTTGTGCCGACAGGATCCTGCCGGGACTGGCCCTCGACGCCGACCACGGTCCACGCCCCGGGGAGTTGGAGGAGGGGCTCGAGTCGGCGGACCTCGTCGTCGTCGACAACGTGTGCTCGATCCCACTCAATCCGTCAGCCGCAGCCGCGGTGGCGCAGGCACTCCGCGGGCGCCCGGCCGTCCTTCGCCACCACGACCTCGCGTGGCAACACGCGCGTTGGGAGCGAGCGGGCTGGGAGGTGCCGACTGATCCGGCGTGGAGACACGTGGTGATAAACGAGCTCAGCAGACGGCAGCTGGCCGACCGCGGCGTGCACGCCACCACTGCCTACAACACGTTTCACGCACCGCGAGTGGGCCGGCGCGACGACACCCGACGGGCCCTCGGCGCCGCGCCAGGCGAGACCCTGTTGCTTCATCCGTCTCGCGCCATCGCCCGGAAGAACGTGCCCGCGGCACTCTCTCTGGCGGCGGCGGTCGGAGCGACGTATTGGCTCACCGGGGAGGCAGAGATGGGTTACGGCCCGGAGCTGGACCGCCTGCTAGCTCGAGCTGAATGCCGGGTGATTCGTCAACCGGCCACGGACATCGCCGACGCATACGCCGCTTGCGACGCGGTCGTGTTTCCGTCCACCTGGGAAGGATTCGGCAACCCGCCCGTCGAGGCTGCCATCTTCCGCCGCGCCGCCGCAGTGGGTACATATCCGATCGCCTCCGAGCTGGTCGAGCGCTTCGGGTTCCAGTGGCTTCCGTCGGATGACGCGCAGCCGTTGGCAGAGTGGCTGGCGCAACCGGACGAGCGCGTCCTCGATCACAATTACGCCATCGCCACCACGCACTTCTCCTCCGACTCCCTGCGCCATACCCTCGAAAAGTTGCTGCGGACGTGGGGATGGTGAGCTCGCAGGAGGGCGGCACCGCCCGAACGCGCCGCCGGGCCGGAGTACTCGGCGCGTGGCTCAGGCGTGCGGGGTGGCTCGGATACGCCGTCGCGGTGGGCGGATTCGTGGTCGGCGCGGCTGGCCGTTTCACGCCGGTCGGCGTCACCCTCATCGTGATTGCGTTGGTGGCCGGCTCAGCGCTCCTGCTGCCGGGCATCGTGATCGGCCTCGGCATCTCCGCCGCCGAGCGAGACGAACGCAAATTATGAAACCATCCCTTCCATGAAGGCAGCCGTGCTCCCCGCAGTGGGACAAGCCCTGGAAATCCGCGACGACGTAGAGGTGGAGGCGCCGCGCGCCGGTGAGGTCAAAGTGCGCATGGCTGCATCAGGTGTGTGCCACTCGGACATGTCCGTCCAGGACGGCACCATCTACTGTCCCGCCCCCGTCGTGCTGGGCCATGAAGGTGCGGGCGTCGTGGAGGAAGTCGGCGAAGGCGTGACCGATCTGTCTCCGGGTGACCATGTGGTGATCTCGTGGGTGCCGCAGTGCGGCGAGTGCTTCTACTGCAAGCGCGGACAGGGGTCGCTGTGCGAGACGGGCCGGTCCACCCTCGTTTCGGGGGGTCTTTTGGACGGCACCACGAGGTTCACCTCGCAAGGAGCGGTGCTGTACCAAATGGCCGCGGCGGGGACATTTGCGGAGAGCACGATCGTGCCGCGCATCGGCGCGGTGAAGATCCCGGATGACTTCGACCTGACCATCGCGGCCCTCATCGGATGTGGCGTGTTGACCGGGACGGGTGCGGCGCTCAACACGGCGAACATCGCCCCGGGTGACACGGTCGCGGTCCTCGGTTGCGGCGGAGTCGGCCTCAACGTGATCCAGGGCGCGCGGCTGGCCGGGGCCGGCGAGATCATCGCTATCGACCAGAACGAGACCAAGCTGGCGCTGGCCAAGAATTTCGGCGCCACCACCACGGTCAACGCCGCCCAGACCGACGCAATGACCGAAGTGATGGGCTTGACCGAACAGCGCGGCGCCGATGTGGCCTTCGAGGTCATCGGCCTCGGCCCCACCATCGATCAGACAATCCGAATGACGCGCAGCGGCGGCCAAGCGATCCTCGTCGGAGTTCCGAAGATGGATGTCGACGTCACCATCCCGGCGATGCTCGGTCTGATCGTTCAGGAGAAGACGATCCGAGGATGTTGGTACGGCTCGTCCAACGTGCACACCGACATTCCCAAGCTGGTGGACCTCTACCGGTCGGGAGACCTCAAGCTCGACGAGTTGGTCAGCCGCACGATCGATCTCGACGGCGTCAACGACGCGTTCACCGCGATGCAGAGCGGTGAGCTGGCACGCTCAGTCATCACCTACTGACAGGAGCGCAAATGCGCGTTCCTGATCTGTCCGAGATCGAGCCAATCTTCAAGGAGTTCACGGAGAAGGGCCCGGGCTGCTGTCTCGGTATTTACGTCGATGGACAGGTGGTGCTGGCGCAGGGATTCGGGCTCGCCAATCTCGAGCACCGGGTACCGATCACCCCGGACACCGTGTTCGACCTCGCGTCAACCTCCAAGCAGTTCACGGCCGCATCGGTGCTGCTGCTGGCCGAGGATGGCGCGCTCGGGCTCGACGACGACGTGCGCAAATACTTCCCGGAGTTCGTGCTCGACCAGGCCATCACGATCCGACAGCTGATCAACCACACCTCGGGACTGAGAGAGATCTATTCGCTGGCCGCGATGGTGGGCTGGACCTGGCCGGAACTGATGGAAGACGACCAGGTCGTCGCCCTTCTTGCCAAGACGCGCACGTTGAACTTCGAGCCCGGCACCGCGCACTCGTACAGCAACTCGGGTTATGTGCTGCTGTCCGCGCTGGTCAAGCGGGTGAGCGGCAAGTCACTGGCCGACTTCGCGAAGGAGCGCATCTTCGACCCTCTTGGAATGGGAGTCACCCACTACCGCGACGACATCACCTCCGTCGTTCCAAACCGAGCCAACGGGTACGGCAAGTCGCCTAAGGGTGAGGAGTACAAGCTGAACGAAAGCCCGTCCAACATCACCGGTGATGGCGCGGCGCAGACGACTATCCACGACCTCGCAGGTTGGGAATCGAACTTCGTACGCCCGGTGATCGGCAACGAGTCATTTCGAAAGAACCAGCTCGCAACGGCCGAGCTGCCCGACGGAGCCGACACCGGTTACGCAGCAGGGCTCTTCGTCGCGAAGTACAAGGGTCTGCCTTCGGTGAGTCACGGCGGAGCCTGGGCGGGCTTCCGATCCGACTACGTCCGCTTTCCCGAGAGCGGGTTGGCCGTCGCGGTCTTCGCCAACTTGGCGGGCGCCAACCCGTCGGCCCTGGCCCATCGGGTCGCCGACCTCTGCCTGGCGGACGAGATTGACGCGGCAGCCGGCCGAAAGGCGAACTCCTCTGAGGCGGGGGACGCTGTAGATGGGAGCGCGCCGAGCGCAGAGGAGCCCACCCACGAACTGGCCGAAGTGACTGCCGCTGTGTGCGAGGGGCTGTACGGCGACGGCGCGAGCTTCGTCCGGATCGTCACGGAGGGCGACGGGCTCATCGTTCATGCGGCCGGCATGGAACTTTCGGCCACGCGCGCGACGCCTGGGGTATTCACCACCTCCGCCCTCGGATTGACGCTCGCCTTCACCGGTACCGCCGGCGAGCCGGAGGGCATTGTCGTCAAGCAGGGGGAGCAGGTCGTGTGGACGCTCCCCCGCGTCGCCGAGACGAAAGTGTCGGACGAGGAAGCACAGGAGCTCGACGGCGAGTACCGCTGCGATGAGGTGGAGGGCACGTGGAACGTCGTTGCCACTTCTGCGGGGGTGAGGATCGACAGGACGCCTCCACGGGAGCCCCTGGAGTTCACCTTCGGACCGACCGATGTACTTCTCGGGCCGGGGTTCAACGTCAGCATCGAGCGGGCCAAGGACGGCACTCCCGTCGCCCTCCTGGCCAGCGACAGCCGCGCCAAAGGGCTGCGCTTCGAGCGGGTCCCCTCCTAGGGATGGCACCGCTCGAGCGGTCCCTCGTCGCTGACGCGGTCGCCTACGCGGGCGACTGGCTCGAGTACTCGCAGCGATCGCTTCGCATCCCCGGCGTCGTCGTCGCCGTACGCCACGAAGACGACACATTGCTCAGCCGCGCCTACGGCTTCGCGGACTTGGAACGCGGCGAGGAGATGCGGACAGACCACGTCTTCCGCATTGCGTCGCATTCGAAGACGTTCACCGCGACCGCCATCATGCTCTTGGCCGAGCGCGGCGAGCTATCCCTCGACGACCGCCTGTTCCAATGGCTGGACTGGCTGAAGGACGAGCCAGACGCGCCTGGGAGGCTACGCATCCGCCACCTCCTGTCGCACAGCGCAGGCGTGATTCGCGATGGCCTCGACGCCGGATGGTGGGACCTCCGACTGCCGTTCCACGACGCCGCGTCGCTGCAGGCCGCGGTGCTCGCGGAGACGCCGGTCTACTCGGCGTCGGAGCGGTTCAAGTACTCGAACATCGGCTACTCGCTCCTCGGTGCGGTCATCGAGGCTGTGTCCGGAAGGACCTACAACGACTTCGTGCGCACCGAAATCGTCGATCGGCTCGGCCTGCGGTCGACCGGCCCCGAGCTCGACGACAGCGTCAAAGGCCGGCTGGCAACCGGTTACAGCTCGCGCCGATACGGGCAGTCGCGGGTGCCCTTCCCGCACCTGGATACGCGCGCCATGAGTGCCGCCACCGGCTTCTATTCGACCGCGGAGGATCTGTGCCGCTACGGCGCGGCCCACTTCCTGAATAACGAGGAACTGCTGTCCGATGACACCAAGCGCGAGATGCAGCATGAGGCCTGGAAAGTCGAGGCTCCACAGACGCGGCACTACGCCCTTGGCTTCAACGTTGCGGAGGTCGGCGGCCGTCGCCTCATCGGGCACGGGGGTGGGTTCCCCGGCTTCATCACCAACACATGCATCGACCCGGTCGACCGGTTGGTGGTGAGCGTGCTGACCAACGCCATCGATGGCCCGGCCGACGCGTTGGCGACCGCCGTGGTGGAGTTGGTGAACCGGGCGACCAAAGCGCCGGCGGGCAACCTGTCCGCAGACCCGGCAGCGCCGGCGAGTGCGGATCTCGAGCGCTTCACCGGACGCTTCTTCTCCTTGTGGGGCGCGATCGACATCGTCAAGCTGGGGGACCAGCTCGTCGCACTGACGCCCGACATGATTTCCCCAACCCTCGACGTGACTGAACTGGAAGTCGTCGACGATCGGACGCTTCGGATCTCCAAGGCCTCGGGCTACTCCTCGCCGGGCGAAAGGGTGGCGTTCGAATTCGATGGCGCAGGGCGTATCTCACAGCTGCAGTTCGCGGGGAGCCGCTTCCTGCCACTCGACGCGTATGAGGCCCGGCTGGAAACCTTGTCCCCCGAAGCGAAGCGAATTGCTACTGACTGACTCGTCTCGTCGGGCCGCAACTACCGTTCTCGCCGTGTCCGTTCGTCTCCCCGCCGAAGAACGGCGGCGGCAACTGCTCGATGTGGCGCTCGGAGTGTTCGCAGAAGGTGGGTTCCACAAGACTTCGATGGACGGCATCGCGGATCGGGCGGGGGTAACAAAACCGGTCATCTACCAGCACTTCGCCTCCAAGCGCGCCCTCTACCGCGAGCTCCTCGACGACACCGGTCGGCAGCTCCGTGACGCGATCGTCACCGCAACAGCTACGGCCGGAACGCCCCACCGGCAGGTGGAGGCCGGCTTTCGCGCCTACTTCGGTTTCGTCGCCGACCACCAGAACGCGTTCCTCCTCCTGTTCGGGGGCGGCTCGCGGCGCGATGCTGAGTTCGCGGACACCGTCGTCGAAATCGAGGAGAGCCTGGCCGACGCGGTCGCGGGAATAATCAGCGACGACGTACCGGGGGTCGACGAGCAGGAGCGGCGCCTCGTGGCCCGCGCCATCGTCGGCCTCGCCGAATACACCGGCCGGCAGTGGGTGCGTGACGACCTCGAGCCTCCGGTCGAGGTGATCGCCCATCGGCTCGCCTCATTCGCCTGGTCCGGCCTGCGCGGCGTGGGCGACCAGAAGTGACCGTCTCTGACCACAAGCCGCCGCCGGTGCCGGATCGCAGACCCCACTCGCTCGTGACCCACGGCGACGAGCGCATCGACGAGTGGTACTGGCTCCGCGAGAAGGACAACCCCGAGGTGATCGCGCACCTCGAGGCCGAGAACGCATACACCGATGCAGCGCTGGCCCATCTGGCTCCCTTGAGAAACCAGCTCTTTCAAGAGATCAAGGGCCGCGTGATGCAAACGGACGCCTCCGCCCCGTATCGCGATGGCGACTGGTGGTACTACGCCCGCCAAGTCGAAGGGCGGCAGTACCCGATTCGTTGCCGCAAGCGATACGACCCGGCCGGTCCCCAGTCCCCCGGCTCGCCAGATGAGATCTCGGGCGACGAGGTCGTGGTCCTGGACGAGAACATCGAGGCAGGCGATCGCGAGTTCTTTTCGGTCGCCACCACGGGTGTGAGCCCGGACGGGCGCCTCTACGCCTGGGCCGTCGACACAGAGGGCAACGAGCACTACACCGTGCAGTTCCGCGAGCTGACTACCGGTGAAGATCTGGCCGACCAGATACCTGGCACCTATTACGGGCTGGCCTGGGCCAACGACAATCGCACCGTCTTCTACGTGACACTCGACGGTGCGGAGCGTCCTCACCGTGTGTGGCGGCACCAGCTGGGCACGTCTCCGGCGGAAGACGTCCTCGTGTACGAGGAGTCCGACGAGCGATTCCACGTCGGGCTCGCGCGCCTGCGGTCGGGTGCGTTCCTGTCCGTGACTTCGCACAGCAAGATCACCACCGAGGTTCGTCTGATCTCGACCGACGATCCCACGGGTGATCCCGTCGTCGTGACGCCCCGGCGAGCCGGGGTCGAGTACACCGTGGATCACGGTGACGACACGCTCTGGATCGTCACCAACGACGGCGCCGCCGACTTCCGCCTCGTGGCGGCGCCCGTCGCGGACCCCTCGCCCGACAACTGGCAGGAAGTGCTGCCGGAGAGGCTGGCCACGAGGCTCATGGACGTCGAAGTATTCGCCTCGCACCTGGTGATCCACGAGCGGCACGAAGGGGTCCGCCGCATTCAGATCATGGACTTGCACTCTGGCGAGCTCCACGCGATCGAACAGGCGGAGTCCGTCTCCACCGCGATGCGCGGCATCAATCCCGAGTTCGACTCGCCGCTCTACCGCTTTACCTACACGTCGATGATCACCCCGAACTCGACCTTCGACTACGACGTCGAGACCCGTGAGCGCACGCTTGTAAAGAGACAACCAGTCCTGGGGGGTTACGAGCCGGCGGACTACCGAACCGAGCGCCGGTGGGCTGTCGCCTCCGATGGGACTCGCGTCCCGCTAACGCTGGCTTGGAAGGCCGGTACGCGGTTCGACGGCAGTGCCCCGTGTCTGCTTTACGGGTACGGGTCCTACGAGTCCACGGTCGATCCGTCGTTCAACACGCTGCGTCTCCCCTGGCTCGACCGCGGCGGCATTTACGCGGTGGCACATGTCCGCGGCGGGGGCGAGATGGGCCGCGCTTGGTACGAGAGCGGGAAACTCGAGCACAAGACCAATACGTTCACCGACTTCGTCGCCTGCGCCGAAGCGCTCATCGAACAGGAGGTGACTTCGCCCGAACGACTCGTAGCCCGAGGTGGCTCGGCCGGGGGGCTCCTAATGGGCGCGGTGGCGAACCTGCGCCCTGATCTGTTCCGGGCCATGGTCGCCCAGGTCCCTTTCGTGGACTGCCTCACAACAATTCTGGACGAGGACCTACCCCTTTCCGTCATCGAATGGGACGAGTGGGGCAACCCGAACGATCCGAAGATCTACGAAGTGATGAAGGGCTACTCCCCCTACGACAACGTGACCGCCCAGGACTATCCACGCATGCTCGTCACCGCGGGGCTCAATGATCCCCGTGTCAGTTACTGGGAGCCCGCCAAGTGGGTGGCGAAGCTTCGCACGCTGAAGACCGACGAGAACCAGGTCCTGCTCAAAACGCAGATGGGCGCGGGACATGGCGGCCCGAGCGGGCGCTACTCCTACTGGGAGGAAGAAGCGTTCAACCTCGCATTCATGCTCGACGCCGTGAAGGGCACCTAAGCGGGGTCGAGGTTCTGCAGTTCCTCGAGGGTGCGCGTCTCATTCGGCGGGCTGCCCGGGCCCGTGGCCTTCGTGGTCGAATCAGAGCGAACCAAGATCCCTTGCTGAGGGGCGAACTGATCGTCCGAGGTGATGTCCACGACGACAGTGAAAGGTTGGCCCTGGTAGTTGCCGGTGATCTCGATCTTCGCGGTCGACTGAATCCGCCATGCAGTCACAGCGCGACCGCCGACCGAAGCGCGAACGGCCTCGGTCACGCGTGCCTGCCCAGTGAAATGGAAGTCCGCCTGCTGTCCCTGGACCTGTGAGCTACAGCGGCTGTCCCAGCTCCAGGTGCTCTCGAGACGCAGCGGACGCGGCGCCAACAGGACGTCGGGCTCCCAGTCGCACGGCGCGCCGGCTTCACCTTCGCCTCCGGGGAACGTGCGGCTGCGTTCGAACACGCCGTTTGCCCGCCACGCGATAGAGGCCTCCGTCGTGTTTCCGTCGGAAGTCTTGCGATGTAGCAGCCGCTGCTCGCCCGCTGGGCCGCCGGCTTCCTGCGTGACCCGCAACTCCGATCGCGACTCCTTACCGTCGACGGTGTTCTTGTAGCGATATAGGCCCGGACGCGTTGGGGTGGCTTCCGCCGGCTTGTCGGTGGCGGGGGGCGCGGCGGTCGTGGTTGGACCGGGCTGCGTCGCGGCAGGGGCTCCCGGTGCCGTCGGAGCCGGGGACCCGGGCTGCACCGGCGCGCCGGGAACAGGGGCCAAGGTGGCCCCGGGTCCGGAGGCGGTCGTGGTGGTGGTGGAGCCGGTCGCGTCAAGGGTGTCGACCGAGTCATTCACGGTGACCACGCCAATCAGGCCGAGAGCCAAAAGCACCGCCGTCGCGGCAGCGATGGCGCGAAAGGCCACAGGTCTAGAGAGGATTTCCATCGAGAACGATGGTAGGCGGGGTTACTTGATGTGGATTCCGGAGATGGTGCGGGCAATGACCAGGCGCTGAATCTCGCTCGTGCCTTCGAAGATGGTGAAGATCTTCGAGTCGCGGTGCCAGCGCTCCACCGGGTGGTCCTTCACGTATCCCGCGCCACCGAGGATCTGGATCGCTTCCTCTGTCACTCTCACCACCATCTCGCCGGCGTAGAGCTTCGACATCGACCCTTCCGCCGCGTCGAACGTCTTGCCAGCCTTGGACATCCACGCGGCGCGCCAGGTCAACAGACGCGCCGCGTCGATCTGCGTGCGCATGTCCGCCAGCTTGAATGCGATGGCCTGGTTCTCGATGATCGGGCGCTTGAACTGCTGACGCTCTTTGGCGTAATCGAGCGCGTACTCATAGGCCGCACGACCGATGCCGACGGCCATCGCGGCGACCGCGGGACGCGATGCTTCGAAGGTCGCCATGGCCGCCTGCGTGCGGCCACTGGATTTGCCTTCACGAACGCGCGCCAGCCGCTGATCGAGCTTGTCCTTGCCGCCCAGCAGGTTGCGGCCGGGGATACGGCAGTCCTCCAGCACGACTTCGGCGGTATGCGACGCGCGGATTCCCATCTTCGAGAACTTCTGACCCTGACGCAGTCCGGGAGTGCCCGGGCCGATGACGAAGCTGGCCTGGCCGCGCGCTCCGAGCTCGGGATCGACGGAAGCCACCACGACATGTACGTCGGCGATACCGCCGTTCGTGATCCACGTCTTGGTGCCGTTGAGCACCCACTCGTCCTTCGCCTCGTCGTAGACGGCGCGGGTGCGCAGGCTGCTGACGTCCGAGCCGGCGTCAGCTTCCGAGACCGCAAAAGCCGCCATCTTCGGATCGTCCGGGGTGCCGAAGCACTGGGGAATCCATTCGCCGATCTGCTCGGGAGTTCCGTTGCCCATGATTCCGACGACACCGAGGGTCGTGCCGAAGATCGCCAGGGAGATCCCCGCGTCGCCCCAACACATCTCTTCCATCACCGCGGGCAGGAGGACCCCGGTGGGGTCGCCGAACGCGTTGGCCATGAAGTCGAGGGAGTAGAGCCCGGCCTGGGCAGCCTCCTGGATAATGGGCCAAGGGGTCTCTTCCCTCTCGTCCCACTCGGCCGCGGCGGGGCGCACGACGTTCTCCGCGAACTCGTGGACCCATTTCTGCACCTGCAGCTGGTCTTCCGTCAGGTCAAGCGAGAACTCACTCATTACCGAAGAGTAACTTCGCTCGCTCAGCTCCGCTGGCGCGGGGCTCTCCTCTAGTCACTTCGGGCTATATCGCGGGTCATCCGCTAGCTGGCGCGTAGGGAATCCCCCTCTCGGGGCACAATGGACATTCGTGGCGCGCACTCAAGTACGGATGGACACGGGCACCGACACTGCTCTCACCGAGCGCGCCGCCGAGGGCGACGCCGCCGCTTTCGAGGAGCTCTACCGTCGCCACGCCGACGCCTCCTACCGGGTTGCCCGGGCGGTAACCGGTAATAACGACGATGCGGCTGATGCTGTCAGTGAGGCCTTCACCAAGGTGTTCACCTCCCTGCCCCGCCGCTCGATCGACGGGGCGGCCACGCAATTCCGGCCCTACGTGCTGGCTGCCACCCGCAACGCGGGTATCGACATCCTCCGCCGCAGGGGTCGCTCCCTTCCGTCGGACCCGGAGAAGCTGGACCGCGCCGACGCAGCCCGCGGCCCGGCCGGGGCGGCGCTCGCCGGAGCTGACTCGGCCATGGTGATCGCCGCTCTCGGCCGCCTTCCCGAGCGCTGGCGGACGATCCTGTGGCTCACCGAAGTCGAAGGCATGGCGCCGCGCGATGCCGCGCCGGTAATGGGACTCACGGCCAACGCCGCGTCCCAGCTCGCCGTGCGGGCGCGGGCTGCGCTCCGCGAGGAATTCCTCCAGGAGCACCTTCAGGGCGGCGTGAGTGCAGCCTGCGAAGCGACTGTCCCTCTCCTGGGCGCCTACGTCGCCGGCGGCCTTGCCGCTCGGGACATCGCCAAGGTCGACCAGCATCTCGCCGCCTGCGACTCCTGTAAGCAGCGCGTTGCCGAACTCGAGGAAGTCGGCGACCGCCTCCGGCGGGTGATCGTGCCCTTCCCGTTGGCCGTGGCCGGAGCAGGCGCAGGCCTCGCGGCGTCGCTCGGTCTCGTGCAAGGTGCGGCAGGCGGGGCGGCAGCAGCCGGTCAGGTGGCGGTGACCGGAGGCATCTTCGACAAGGCGGGTGTCGTTTTGCGACCGCTGCAGAAGCCCCTGCTGTACGCCTCCGTAGGACTGTTCTCGCTGGGCATCATGGCCGTGGCCATCGTCGGGCCTTCCTCGAACCGGCCCACCATCTCCAACCGGCCCGCGCCCGTCGCAGGCTCGCCGAGCCCGGCGACCCTCGACCAGCCGCAATTCGCCCTGCCCATCTCCTTCGGCGACGAGATCCCCGCCACCGCGATCGCGGCCGGTGCGGAGGCCGTGTTCCCCTTCGCCACCGGCGCCATCGCCGAGCCCTCGCCGCCGGGCCCGCCCTCCCCTGTTCCACCGCCTCCTCCCGGCCCCGAGGCCGAGCCGGTTGCCAACGTGGAGACCCAGGTCGGCCCCGCAGACACCGTTTCGGCGTCGGTAGGTATCGGCGAAGGGTCGTGCACGGGCCTGACCCTGCTCGGCACCACGGTCGGATGTGCGCCTGCCCAGCAGCCTGAGGGCAACACGGCCACGATCAAGACCGACGGCGAGTTGCTCGGGGAGAACGAGATCTCCCTCTGATCCCTCGCCTACGTGGTGCGGAGGTGGAGCGGGAGGGCCAAGCTGCTACCGTCGATACCCGAGGGAGATGGTCCGAGCCACCGCTACAAAGCAGTACTCAGCCACGCAAAACCCTCAGTTCCAATAGAGACCGGTGAGCCAAGGGCTCACCGTCAGCAGAGGGAGTACTTCCAAAAGTGGCAACAGGTACCGTTAAGTGGTTCAACGCAGAAAAGGGTTACGGCTTCATCTCACAGGATGAGGGTCAGCCCGACGTATTCGTGCACTTCAGCGCGATTCAGAGCAACGGCTACAAGTCCCTCACCGAGGGTCAGGCAGTCGAGTTCGAGGTGACCGACGGCCCCAAGGGGCTTCAGGCCGCGGATGTGAAGCCCCTCTAGGGCTTCGCTTCAATCGCAAGACCGTGCCCGGTTTGCCGGGCTATCCACACAGTTCTTAAGAAAGTGGTCGGCTCAGCCGGCCACTTTCTGCTTTTCAGGCGGGGTGGAGTTTGGTGCCTTCGGGAGTGTCTTCGATCTGCCAGCCGCGCGCCTCGAGCTCGCCTCGCAATTCGTCCGCCCTCGCAAAGTCCTTCGCGGCGCGGGCCGCGTCCCTCTGTGCCACCAACGCCTGAGACTCGTCGTCGATCTCCACTCCGGTTCGGTACACCAGGCCGACGGCTGCGCACATGTCGTGCACTTCGGCAGCCAACCCCTGGGCGAAGGACTCCTTGCCGCGATCGGCTTCAGCATTCGCCCGTCGCAGCGTGTCGAAGATGACCGCCGTCGCCCCAGGCGTATCGAGGTCGTCCTCCATGTGGGAGATGAACTGATCGAGCTCAGCCCCGGTAGCCGTTTCTCCGCCCGGAGGGAACCGCCGCGCAAACGCATCGAGTCGACGCAGGGCCGCGGTCGCGTCATCCAGTCCGTCCGGGGTGACTTCCATCTGTGTCCGATAGTGGGAGCGCAGGACCAGCAGGCGCAGCGCGCGCGGATCTCTATCGGCGAGCACCTCCTGTAGAGGCAGCACGTTGCCCAACGACTTCGACATCTTCTCGCCGCCGGTGGTGAGCATTTCGTTGTGTAGCCAATGACGGGCGAACCGACGGCCCGCGGCTACGGATTGGGCTCTCTCGTTCTCGTTGTGCGGGAAGATCAGATCCGTTCCCGCGCCGTGGAGATCGAAGTCCTCACCGAGGAGGTCGAGCGCCATAACCGTGCATTCGATGTGCCAACCCGGGCGCCCCGCACCCCACGGCGACGGCCATTCGGGTTCGCCCGGCTTGGCGAGCTTCCAGAGCGCGAAGTCACCAGGAGCCCGCTTGTCCTCTATCACCTCGACCCGTGCCCCAGCTCGCAAGGAATCGAGCGACTGGTTGAGTAGCGCGCCGTAATCCGCCAGCTGACTGACCTCGAAGTAGACGCCATCGGAGGTCTCGTAGGCGTGGCCAGACTCGATCAGCCCGGCGATGAAGTCGACGATCTTGTCTACGTATTCGGTGGCGCGCGGCGCCGCGTGGGGGCGGAGGACTCCGAGCTGGTCGGACGCCGCGAACCATTGGGCCTCGCCGCGGGCGACCAGCTCCTCGGGAGCAATGCCCTCCGCAGCGGCGCGGGCGATGATCTTGTCTTCGATATCCGTGATGTTGGAAACGTGGCGAACATCCCAGCCCCGCCATTCGAGGTACCGGCGAAGCACGTCATAGACGAGCAGCAGGCGGCCGTGGCCGGCGTGGGGGTCCGCGTAGGGCGTCGGTCCGCACACGTAAAGGGAGATTCGGCCCTCCTGTCGCGTCTTCACGTCGACGACTTCGCGAAAAGCCGTGTCCCATAGCCGCATAGCCCAGGTACCGTAACCAGATGCGGGTCCCGGAAAAGCCGTCGTTGGACGGGTTGGTCGAGAAATGGTCTGCGCTCTGGACGGAGCGGGGCACATTCCGGTTCGACCGCACCAAGACGCGGGACCAGGTCTTCTCGATCGACACGCCGCCGCCGACGGTCTCCGGAGATCTTCACCTCGGCCACTGCTGCTCCTACACCCACACCGACGTGCTGGCCCGATTCCAGCGGATGCGCGGCCGCGAGGTCTTTTATCCGATGGGATGGGACGACAACGCGCTGAACGTGGAGCGGCGCGTCCAACTCAACTACGGCGTCATCTGCGACCCCACGCTGCCTTACGTCGAGGGCTTCGAAGCTCCCGGACCGCGTAAGTCGGGCCAGGCGCCTATGCCCGTGTCGCGCCCGAACTTCATCGAGCTCTGCGCGAAATACACGGTGGAGGCCGAAGAGGCGTACTTCAAGTTGTGGTCCGACCTGGGCCTGTCCGTCGACTGGACGCACACCTACACGACAATCGGTGAGCGTGCCCAGAAGGTGTCCCAGACATCGTTCCTGGAGCTCATGGAGCGCGACCTCGCGTATACGTCCGAAGCACCAACCGTGTGGGACGTCGACTACCGCACCGCCGTGGCGCAAGCCGAGCTGCAGGACCGAGAGATGCCGGGCGCTTATCACCGGATCAAGTTCACTGGGCTCGACGGCGCCGAGGACCTGATCATCGACACCACCCGACCTGAACTGATCCCCGCGTGTGTCGCCCTGGTCGTTCACCCGGAGGACGACCGCTATCGGGCGCGCGTGGGGGGCACCGTCCGCACGCCGTTGTTCGGGGTGAGAGTGCCGATCAAGGCCCACGAACTGGCGGACCCCGAAAAGGGCACCGGCGTGGCGATGATCTGCACCTTCGGTGACATCAACGACGTCACTTGGTGGCGCGAGCTGTCGCTCGAGACACGCGGCATCCTCGGCGAGGACGGCACCCTTCTCCCGATCTCCTGGGGTGAGCCCAATTGGGAGTCGGACGACCCCGCCGCGGCCGCCGAGCGCTACCGCACGATGGTGGGGCTGCGCTCGGAGCGCGCCCGCGGCCGGATCGTCACGCTGCTGCGCGCGTCCGGCGACCTGCTCGACGAGCCGAAGCCCATCACCCACCCCGTCAAGTTCTGGGAGAACGGTCAGAGCCCCCTGGAGATAGTCACGAACCGGCAGTGGTTCATCCGCACGGTCCAGTTCCGCGAGGAGCTGCTCGAGCGGGGCCGGGAGCTCACCTGGCATCCCGACTACATGCGCGTTCGGTACGAGGACTGGGTGAAGGGACTCAACGGCGACTGGAACATCAGCCGCCAGCGTTACTTCGGGGTGCCGATCCCCCTCTGGTACCCGGTGAGTGAAGACGGCGAGCCGTGCTGGGACGATCCGATCATCCCCGACCGCGACGCGTTGCCGGTCGACCCGTCGGTCGGCGTTCCTCACGGGTTCACCGAGGAACAGCGCGGTAAGCCGAACGGCTTCGTCGGCGACCCGAACGTCATGGACACCTGGGCGACGTCGTCGCTGTCGCCTCAGATCGTCGGCGGTTGGGGCGACGACCGGGACCTCTACGAACGTGTCGCGCCGTTCGACCTGCGGCCGCAGGCCAACGACATCATTCGCACCTGGCTCTTCTACACAGTCGCCCGGTCCCACATGGCGGACAACCGACTGCCCTGGACCCACGCCGCGATCTCCGGGATGGTCAACGACCCGGACCGCAAGAAGCTCTCGAAGTCCAAGGGCAACAACCCGGACTCCCCGACCAACATCCTGGCGGAGTACGGCTCGGATGCCATCCGTTACTGGGCCTCCGGGGCGCGACCGGGCGGCGACCTCATCTTCGATCGCAATCAGCTGAAGATCGGCCGGCGGCTGGCCATGAAGGTCCTCAACGTGTCGCGCTTCGTGCTTGCCGCCACGGAAGACTCGGTGGCTCTGGCGGCTGGGCACGCCAACCCAGCCGCTGCCACTCATCCCATCGACCGCGCTCTGCTGGCGCGCCTCGCGGTCGTCGTCGATCAGTCCACTGCGGCGTTCGAGGACTTCGACTGGGCCCGCTCCCTGGAACGGACCGAGGGCTTCTTCTGGTCCTTCTGCGACGACTACGTCGAGCTCGTGAAGAACCGCGCCTACGGCTCGCTCGGCGCCGAGCCCGCGGCGTCGGCCGCGGCGGCGCTCCGTCTGTCCCTCTCCACGCTCCTTCGGCTTTTCGCGCCGTTCCTGCCCTACGTCACCGAGGAGGTCTGGTCCTGGGGATCGGAGGAGTCCGTCCACCGAGCCTCGTGGCCCGACGCGTCCGCCGAGCTCCTCGCCGCGGGCGGAGCCGGCGCGGACCAGGCTGTCCTGGAGTCAGCGTCGACGGTTCTCGCCGCGATCCGGCGGGAGAAGACGAACGCAAAGATGTCGATGCGCACGGCCGTCAAACGCGCCGAAGTTCGCGGCGAGGCGGACGCACTTGCCGCTGCCCAAGAGGCAGCCGGGGATATCGCCGAGGCGGGCGTCGTCGCCGAACTGGTCTGGACCGCCGGTGATGGGCCCATCACGGTGACCGCGGAGTTGGAGCTGCCCGAGGCCGGATAGGTCCCGTGAACCCGGGGTAGAGGTCCGGGGTGCGACAGAAACTCGACGCTTTGGGCGAGAGGTGGCCGTGGTTCGGCGTCGTTCTCGGCGTCATCAAGCGATACGGCGAGGTCCACGGAAACAATCTCGCCGCAGCGGTCACCCTGCAGTCGTTCGTGGCCCTCTTCCCACTCCTGCTCGTTGCGATCGCCATCGTCGGTTTCGTCTCCGCCGAGGGAGTGGACATTGCGGCGAGCGTGGCGAACGGCCTCGGTCTCCAAGGGGACGCCGCGAAGGCCATCACCGACGCGGTGGCCGCCGCGGAGGACAGCCGCAAGGCCGCCAGCATCGTCGGACTCGCGGGTTTGGCATGGAGCGGGCTCGGTCTGGTCGACGCGATTCAGAACGGGTTGAACCAGATCTGGCAGGTGCGGCCGCGCGGCATCAAGGACAAGCTGGTCGGCGCCGGGTGGCTACTCGGCGCCGCGGCGATCATGGTCGTCGGCGCCGGCGCCACGGCTCTCGTGGGATTGCTCCCCGGCTTCATGTCCCCGATCGGGTTCCTCTTCGGGTTCGCCGTCAACTTCTGCCTCTGGATCTGGACGGCCAAACTCGTCCCCAACCGGCACGTCGGCTGGGGCGTTCTCGTGCCCGGCGCCCTGCTCGGGGCAGGGGGGCTGGAACTGCTCAAGGCGATCGCGGGGTTCTACGTCCCGCGGATGGTGGCCTCGTCATCGCAGCTCTACGGCACGATCGGCGTGGTCTTTGCCGTCCTGGCCTGGCTCTATCTGCTGGCCCGACTCGCGATGTACACCGCGGTCCTGGACGTCGTCCTCTTCGAAAAGCACGAGGGCACCCGCCGAGTCTCGGTCGAGGTGCCGGCCCTCGAAATGCCGGAAGGCAATGCTGACCGGGTTGGCCGGGTGAGCCTCGAAAAGGAACCGGCCTAGACCACCATCCGCCATCGGCGAGCGGTTGCCGGGTTCAATGTTTTCCCATGGTCGCCATTCCCAGGCAGGACGCTTTGGACGAGTACCGCCGCGAGGAAGGCATGTCCTTCGCGGACGAGGTCGAGTTCGCAAGTAACCCGGAGCCGCGATGCGCCTGCGTTCTGCTCCTCGATACCTCCGCCTCCATGGGAGGCCGTCCGATCACGGCGCTCAATGAGGGCTTGCGCGCCTTCCAAGCTGACATCGGCACCGACACCTTGGCGTCGCGCCGCGTGGAAGTCGCGATCGTCACCTTCGGTCAGGGGGGCGCACAGACGGTTCAGGGATTCCTCACCGCGGGCGAGTTCGTTTCTCCGACCCTCGCCGCCGGCGGGTCGACTCCGATGGGTGAAGCCATCACCCGCGCGTTGGACATGGTGGAGAACCGCAAGCGCGATTACCGCGCCAACGGCGTCGCCTATTACCGGCCCTGGATCTTCCTGATCACAGACGGCGAACCCACGGATGCATGGGACGACGCCGCCACCCGCATCGCCGAGGCGGAGGAGAGCAACGGTGTGGCTTTCTTCGCGGTCGGCGTCGAAGGAGCGAACATGGACATCCTTCGCCAAATCTCGGTTCGCGAGCCGATGAAGCTCGACGGCCTGAAGTTCACCGAACTATTCGTCTGGCTGTCGCAGAGTCAGCGGCGCGTCTCGGCATCGCGCGTCGGCGAGCAGGCCGCCCTGCCACCTCCTTCGGGATGGGCGTCAGTCTGAGCGACTGGAAGGTCCTCGGCGCCAGCGTCGAGGGATCAGGGCACCGGCGTGACAGCACTGGTTGCCAGGACTCGCATGCGTGGACTTTGGCGGCGCCGGACACTCTCGTCGCGGCTGTCGCAGACGGCGCGGGGTCGGCGCGCCGCGCCGCAGAGGGGTCGACTCTCGCCGCGACTTTCTCCGTCGAGTACGTCGCGTGGAGACTCTGCGAACACGAGCGAGTCGACCCACTGGAGCTGCTGTCCGACGCCATGGGCGCGACGCGCAGCCAGCTCGCCCGCCTTGCCCGGCGAGACAGACATCCGATCGGAGATCTGGCAACCACCCTGGCGTTGGTCATCGCCAGCCCGGACGGCGTCTGGGCCGCCCAGGTAGGTGACGGGAGCGTGGTCGTCCATCAGCTCGACGGCTCGCTCCTAGCGGTGGCGGACGGCGAGCGCGAGGAATACCTCAACGAGACCACATTCCTCACATCCAAGAGCTGGCGATCGGCTTGCGTGATCGAAGAGGTACCGACGCGCGTCGAGTCGATCGCGCTTCTGACCGATGGGCTGGGTCTTCTTGCTCTGGATCTCACCGACGGTGGACGACCGCACGTGCCCTTTTTCAAGCCCCTGCTCGGGTTCGCGCGTGCCGAAGACGCGTGTCCGACCGAGCTCGAGCGCTTTCTCGAGTCAGACCGCGTCGCGACACGGACGGACGACGACGTGACCCTCCTCCTGGCCACCCTGAGCTGACCGCGACATGACGCTCACGGACACGCCGGCTGAATCGCGGCTGCTCGGCTCCGGCGGCGAGGCAGAGGTCTTCAAGGTCGCCGGCCGACCGGATCTGGCGGAAAAGCGGTGGCGGAACCCCACGCTCGCTCAGGCCCGCAAGTTGTCTGTCATGCTCGCCCACCCTCCGGAGGGAGCCACTTTCGAGGGACACGTGAACCTGGCGTGGCCCACCTCCGCGGTGCGCGACGCGACCGGAGTCGTCGTGGGCTTCCGCATGCCCGCGGTAGATCTGGATCGGTCACTTCCCGTCTTCACCGCGTACAACCCCGATGCCCGACGCGAGCGGCTGAAGGGCATCACTTGGCGCCACCTCGTGCGCACGTCGCGCAATCTGGCTTCGGTCGTGGCGGCTCTGCACCGGGCCGGTTACGTCGTCGGAGACCTAAACGAGTCGAACGTCCTCGTCGACCGACGCGCGCTCGTGACAATCCTCGACTGCGACTCGATCCAGGTCGCCGATCCCGCCACCGGCGAGGTCCACCACTGCGGCGTGGCCCGCCCCGAATTTCTGGCGCCGGAGCTCGCGGGCCGAGACCTGTCGGCCACAACCCGCCGCCTGCCTTCCGACCGGTTCGCGCTCGCGGTGATGATCTTCCTGCTACTGCGAGAGGGCGTCCATCCCTACGCCGGAATCTGGCGAGGCCGAGGCGAACCGCCCGACCTGAGCGCGCGGATGCGCGGCCGGCGCTTCCCTCACATCCCCTTCACCCGGGTGAGCCCGCCACCGGGCTCTTTGAGATGGAACGGTCTCGGTCTCCGCTTCCGTCTGCTGTTTCTCCGGGCGTTCGTCCTCGGCCCGTTCCTGAGGACCGCTCGGCCGTCTGCTCAGACCTGGGAAGCCGCCCTGGCACGGTTGGAGTCGCGGTTGGCGGAGTGCCCGCGCAGCCGGAGCCACGTGCGCGCGGGGGCAGGCAGGTGCCCGTGGTGTGAGCGCGTCGACCGCGGCTTGCCCGATCCCTTCCCCTCATCGGGCGGACAAGAAGTGCCTCGGCGTCCGCCCTCCGCGTTCGTCCTTCGCCGCCGCGCTGCCGCACGGGCCACGCGTCGCCGCGTGCGCGCCGTCCGCGCCTGGATGTGGAGGCGTACAGCGCTGATCCGGCACGTCGCTCCCGCGGTAATCGGGCTTGCCGCGACGGCTGCGCTGGTGCCGGCGCTGTTCGTCCTGGGACTCGTGCTGGCGCTCGGCGTTACCCGGCTCAGGACAGGGTCGATCCGCCGCGGTGCGGTGTCCGTCTGGCGATTTCTTCCGAAGCTGATCCACCGCGCCCGCCCGGCCTATTGGTCGGCGCTGGCGATTCTCGCCTTGCTCGTGGACCAGATCGCTCAGCCCGCTTGGAACTGGCCGTTCTGACGAGCGCGGACTGAGGCTGACGCTTCAGCCCAGACGCTCCCTGCCTTCTGTGACGAGTCGGATCATGGCTTTCCGTACCGCGTCGGGGGTGTCGGTAGCGGTGCCGAACGGGACGCGCACCGCGTGCTTGCCGGCCGGGGCCTCGATCAACAGATCGAATCCGTACCGGTCGCAGGTGAGCATCGTCGCTCCGATGGCTTCCGGCACTCCGCCGAATGCCTTCGCATAGACAACGAGAGAGTCCCCGTGGTCGTTGTTCATGTGTTCGAGGATCGCGGTTTGCTCGGAACGCAACGGATCCGGCTCGGCGGCTGAGTACTCGTCGGCCTCGACCCAGCTCATGTGCCCGAACCCGCCGACGTAACGGACCGAACTCACGTCGAGCCGGTAGAAGTTGAAGTCGCCGAAGTCGACATACAGCGCGTTCGGGTGTGCCCCGAGGTACGTACTGCGAACGACCGGCCGATCCTCTTCGGGGACCGGACTCAGATCGCCGATCAAGGTCACGCGCCCGAGGGCGAGCACGTCGCCCGGTCGGTCGTCTTCGGTGGCCATGAGGCTGGCGCGCGAGTCGGCTTGCAGGTTGCGGGTGTGTTCCGCGAGGTCCGAGAGCAGGAGCAGAGGCCGGCCGGTTTCGTCCAAGGCGTAGGAGACCACGGACCCGAACGGATAGCCGGGGAAATCGACTGAGATGGTGGCGAGCGATCCGGACTTCGTCGCATGGAGCAACGTGCGGGCGCGTTCGGAATGAGTGGGTTCCGGAGCGGCGGGGGGGATCGAGGCGAATTCGTCCTTCAACGCGTCTCGCTGCGCGCTCGGAACTTGGTGGCCTACTGCCATGATGCTCTCCTAGGTCGGCGGCGGGAGGTGGGCCGCAGCTTGTTAAGTACGCTCAATAGTGGATAAGGATCGTATGAGTCGCCAACTTTCTCACCTCCCCGTGATCCGCGCTTTGAGAGGCTCCGGGTCCGGCGACCCGACCGGCCGCCGTATCGCCGCAGTAGCCATCCCCCTCGCCGTTCTTGTCCTGATGATCGGCCTGGTGCTCGTGACCGGGGGCGCGCCGGTCGACCGAGGCAGGGAGCCTGCGGGCGGGCAGCGAAGACCGGCGAATGAGTTCGGCGAACAGCTCGAGGTCGGTCAGGCGCCGATAGGGGAGGCGGGCGAACCGCTCCCACCCGGTTCCTCGGGCGCTCCCGCGACCTCCCGCCGTCCTGGCTCCCTGAGTTCCGGCACGACGATCCCCGCCCCCAATCCGTCGGCGCGACTTCCCGGCGTCAACGGTAAAGAGATCGTTGTCGCCTACTACTGGAAGGGCGACCGGACGCGCACGAGCCCGTATCTCGCCGGCTCCGGCGTGGACACCAACCTCGACGAGGGTCAGTCCTTCACCACGTTGATCGAGTACATCAACCGCCACGCCGACGGCGGGGCGACGTTGATGGGTTTCCCGTTCGATCTCCATGGCCACCGCCTGAAAGGGGTGGTGTTGGAAGCCGGAAACTCTCCCGAGGAGTACGCCGCGGTGGGGCGCCGCCTGGTAGAGGAGGTAAAGCCAGCCGTAGCCATATCCGCCCACGGATCGCTATCCGCGTATGTCTGCCCGCAGCTCGCGGCAGCCGGCATTCACAACCTCTCCACCTTCGACGTGGCCCCCGGCCTCGTGAAGCGCACAGGCGGCTACTGCCTTCCCCTTGGCGCATCCTGGGAGCGCCAGACGCAGGTGACCACTTCCTACCTCGCCACCCGCATGTCGCCGGTGCCGTACACCGGGCCGGAAGGCAACGGGCCGCGACGATTCGGGGTCGTGTGGGGCGAGCACCCGGGTTTGGTCGATAGCGCACCGCGCTTCGTCGACGGCCTCCGGCGCGCCGGGGTAAATGTCGCGGAGACGGCCACGATGTCTCCCGACCTCACCGAAGCGCAACAGCAGGCCGGGAACGTCGTTGCCCGAATGCGCGCCGCCGGAGTCAACACCATGGTGTTCCCCGAAGGTGGTGCTCCCCTCTCCTTCACCCAGGCGGCCGAGGCGCAGCAATATCGCCCGGACTACTACGTCTGGCCGTGCTCAGGACAGGACACGACGGCGATGGTCAGGCTCTTCAACGCGGCACAGTGGGACCGCGCCCAGGGCCTGTCCTGTTACGACTCCGACTTCCAGACAGATCTCGCCAATGATGAGCGGACTCAACGCACGGAGTGGTACCGGCAGTACCGCGAGGTGTCCGGCGACGACCCCCCGGCCAACACAGGGCTTGTTTACCAATCGCTCCTGCCGCTACTCGCCGCGCTCACCAACTCCGGGGGCGAGCTGACCGTCGGGGCTTTCCGCGACGGTCTCGACGACTTCGACTCCTACAGATATTCGGGGATCGACGGCCGGACGGACAACTCCCGACGGATGCTTCTCGACTTCGACGAGCCGGACCGCTCGATGGTCGGCGACTTCACGGAGATCGCGTGGTCCAGCGGTCGAGTTGCCGAAGGCAGCCGCGTCCCCGGCTCATACGAATACCCGGACGACGAGAAGCGCTACCCCGCGTCTCACCGTTGGTGAGGGGATTTCATTGGCGGCTGGGCACCCCAACCCAGCCGCGGCGGCTGGGCACCCCAACCCAGAGAGGTTGACGCGGTGGAGGTTCTCCCGGGGCTGATTGCCCTCGGCGTGGTGCAGGGAATGCTGTCCGCGCTCTTCGCAGCCGGACTGGTGCTCGCCCACCGGACACACCGCTTCCTGAACCTCTCGCATGCTGGGCTGGGGTTGGTGCCCGGCGCGTTGGTCGGCGTACTGGTTGCCCAAGCGGGATGGTCCTTCTGGGGCGCGGCGCCCGTCGGAATCGCCCTGGGTGCGGCGCTCGGAGTGGCCGCGGAACGGGCGGTTTTCGCGCGGCTGGCAAATGCGCCCCGGCTGATCCTGATGGTGGGTTCGCTGGGGCTCGCGCAGCTGCTGGCTGCGGCACAGACCGCCCTGCCACTGGCCGTCGGCGGCATTCCTCCCACATACTCCGTGCCCTGGCGTGTCCGGATCGACATCTTCCCGGTAGTCCTGACCGCGGCCCACGTGCTGACTCTCATCGCGGTTCCGATCACTCTTGTTCTGCTGGCCGCGTTCTTGCGTAGCCGCGTCGGTCTCGGCGCCCAGGCCGTCGGCCAGAACTCGGAACGGGCGCGGAGCCTGGGTGTTTCCGCTGGAGTCGTATCAGCCACAGCTTTCGCGGTCGTCGGCGCGGCCGCCGCAGTGGCGGGCATTCTCGCCGTGCCCGTCCTGGGCTATTCGCTCGAGGGTTCCCCTGGCGTTGCCGTTCTGCTGCTGGCGCTGGCTCCGGCAGCCGTGGCCGGATTCCGCCAGCTGTGGCTCGCCGCGGCAGCGGCGATCGTGTTGGGAGTCGTTTACCAGCTGGTCCTCTGGTACGGAGGGGAAGCTAGTAACGGGACTCTGCTGCTCGGCGCGGTAGCCGCGATGGCCGTCGCCCTGCGACCACCCGCGGGCGACCGGCGCGAGCGTGCGGCGCGCACTTCCAGCTGGCCCGCCGCACCGCCCATTCGCCCGTCGACGAGGCGGCGTTCCACATCGATCGGGCTGGCCTTCGGAATTTTCGCCGTTTCCGCTGTCGCGATTACCCGACTGGGTCCGTCGGACGCGCAGCTCGTGGCCACTGGCGCGGCGCTGGCGCTCGGCGCCCTGAGCCTGGCCATTGGCTGGTGTCTGGCCGGCGAGCTCTCGCTGATCACGTGGCCAGTCGCGGGAGTAGCCGCGATCGCGGGCGCGTGGAGCGGCCGCGCCGGCGTCTGGTTGGCCCCGCCCGTCGCCGCAGCCACTGGCGCCATCGTCCTCTGCGCGTTGGGCCTCCTGGTGCGACGGCGCGGCGGCCTGGCGTTCGCCGTTGTCTCGCTGGCCGCCGGCGCCGGGTTGGCAGAAGTGGCTCGGCGTACGACGATCGACGCGGCCGGACTCGAGATCGCGCCTTCGATCGCAGCGCTTGTGGCGTTGGCCGTCGCATTCAGCGCGACCGCTGCGTTCAGCGTTCTGCGCGGGACGGCCGCCGGACACCGCTTGGTCGCGGCGCGCGACGACGGCCGGCGGGCGCGGGCGCTGGGCATCGCGCCGTCGCAAGCCCGCTTGCTCGGCCTCGGATTGTCCGGAGCGGTGGCCGGCATCGCCGGCTTGGCGTACGTGTTGGCGGTCAGCCACCCCGCGCCAGGTGCTTTCGGCGCAGATCGTTCACTGGACCTCCTGGCCATGGCGGTCGTGGGAGGCCTCGGTTCGTTCTGGGGCGCGGCGGCCGGAACCGCGACGCTTGTAGCGGCTCGCGTCCTGCTCGACGGGGGTTGGGCCGTTCTCGGATCGGGCATCGGCATGCTCGCCGCAGTGTTGTTCTTCCCCGGTGGCCTCGCCGCAGCCGCGGCGCGCGCGATCGAGGCGGCGCGACGATGAGCCGGGAAACCCGTATGGCTCTTGCACGGCCGCACGTCCGCCGGGGCCTGTGGTGGTCGTGGCTCGGCGGGGGCCTCGTATACAGCGCGCTAGTCGAAGCGCCGCGCGCGATCGACCGGGCCGTCGGCCTATCGGGTCCGGCCGTGCCTGCCGCCCTCGGATGGCTGGCCCTTGGCGCGGGACTCATCGCTTACCGCCTTGCGGCCCGGCCCCGCGCCGGTGTACTCGCCGCGCTCGGACCGCTGGCGGTGGGCGGAATCGCGCCGACTCCGGTTGTTGTGGCGACGGCACTCTGCTTGTGCGGCCTGGCCGGCGGATGGGTGGTGGGTGCGGTGTGTCGCGAGGCCCAGCGGCCTGCCGCCGCCGGACCCGCAGGGGCAGGGCTGAGCCTGGTCGCTGCCGCGGGAGGATTCCTTCTCATTCCCCTTTCGTCCCTGTGGCTCGCCGCGCTGGCGACGGTGATCCTCTCCTCCGCTTCTTCCCGCGCTCATACGCAAACCGCGCCAGCACCCGCAATCGCTGACCCCGACGGGATTGGTGTCGACGCCGTCTTGCAGGGGACGGCTGTGTCGATCTCGTTCGCGGCGCGGCGCGTGCTCGATCAAATTTCCATCACCCTCCGCCCAGGCGAGCTCGTGGCACTGGTCGGCGGCAACGGTTCGGGAAAGTCGACTCTCCTGCGCGTCCTCTCCGGACACCTGCTCCCCGACGACGGAGCCCTGTCTCTGCGCGGCGAAAACGTGCTCGGGTCCTCCCCCGAGGACCTGGCCCGCCTCGGGGTGACTCTCGCCTCGGGAGCGCGGCCGGTCTTCCCCGACCTGACCGTGCGCGAGAACCTGCAGATCGCCACTTGGATCACGCCGTCCAGTCGGCGGGAGCGCGTTGGTTCGGTCGAGGCCGCGTTGGCGCGGTTCCCCGAGCTCACGTCGCTCGATCGCGCCGCGGCCGGAACACTCTCCGGAGGCGAGCAGCGCCTGCTCGCCCTCGCCGCATCCCTCATCGGCCGTCCTCATGTCCTCCTCGCAGACGAAGTGACCCTTGGGCTCTCACCTCAGGCCCGCCGCAGAGCCCTCCACACGCTCCGCGGCGTGGCCGACTCGGGCGCGGCCGTGCTCGTGGTCGAACACGAGCTGCGCGACCTCCTCCCCCTCGCCGACCGGGCGCTCGTCCTGCAGGGCGGGAAGCTCGTCGAAACGGCCGAGCCGCTACCGGCGAAGGCCAGCTTCATCCCGGAGGTCGAGAGGTGATCGATCTGAAGGACGTGACGGTCGTGTTCGGGGACCGGCGGGTATTGGATGAAGTAGAGCTGCACGTCGAGCCCGGCGAGATCGTCGCCGTCGTCGGTCCCAACGGTTCCGGAAAGACAAGCCTGTTGGATGTCGCGGCCGGCGAGTTGGCCGCGGCCGGCACCCGACACGTCGGCGGCCGAATCGGTCGCGGCTTCCAGGACGACGACCTGTTCCCGTCACTGACGGTGGCGGAGTCATTGAGTGCCGCGGGGGCCGAGCCGGGAATGCTGTCGCAGTTCGGTCTGGAGGCCCACGCGGACAGGTGGCCAAACGAGCTCTCGACGGGGATCCGCCGCGTCGTGGAAATCGCAATCGCGACCGCGGCGCGACCCGAGATTCTTCTGCTCGACGAGCCGTCCGCGGGTCTCGCCCGGGCCGAAGTGGACAACCTCGCCGGCGTCATCCGCAAATGGCGCGACGAATCGCGCGGCTCGGTGCTGTTGGTCGAGCACGACCGTGACCTCGTGGCCGCGGTTGCCGATCGGGCGCTCGAACTCCGCGACGGGCGGCTGCACGAGATCGCGCCAGCCGGCAACGACGCCGCGAGCGACCCCGCGTCACCTCCCCCCGGCGGCGACCACGCAGATCTCCCGCCGCGTCCTACGCCTGCTCCCTACGAGGCGGTGAGCATTTGGAGATTGATGCGGTGGGGGCTGCGCGAGTTCGCCGCCGGTCTGCTCTCGGTGCTGGTGGTCGGCGTGCTCAATCGAGTGATGGCCGTCGAGCTGGGGGTGTCACTGACGGTGGTCTCTCTCGTGGTGGGCGGCTACAACCTCGCCGCACCCCTGGCCCTGCCCCTCGGCCACCGCAGCGACCGCCGACCCCTGTTCGGCTATCGCAGGTCCGGATACGTCGTGCTCGGGGCAATCGTCACCGGGGTCGCGGCGTGCTTCGCCCCGGACGCCGGCCATCTCATCGCGCGGTCCGGAACCGCGGGGTGGGCAGTAGCTCTCGGTGTGGGGTTATTCGGATTGATGGGACTCGGGATGTACGGATCCGGAACCGCGTTCTTCTCGCTACTGGCCGATCAGTGCCCGCCCCGCGACCGCGCTCGGGCCGCCGCCGTCGTCTATACGCAGCTGATGCTGGGGATTCTGGCGGGCGTAGCCCTGACGGCGACGGCGCTCGACGGCGCGGGCCGCGGCGAGCTGCGGGCCCTGTTCGTGGTGGTCGGTTCGGCGGTCGCCATTCTGTCGACCCTGGCCGTCTGGGGGACCGAACCGCGCTGGGCAACAGCCGATGCGGCCACAACCAGTACTGAGGCGGGGAGTCTGCGGCAGTCGTTGAGGGAGTTCGTGGCGCGGCCCGAGGCCGTCCGCTTTTTCACCTTCCTCCTCGTCGCCACCACGGCGTTGTTTCTCCAGCAGACGATTCTCGAGCCGTTTGGCGGGGTCGTGCTCGGCTTGAGCGTGGGGCAGTCGACCGGATTCAACGCAGTGCTCATAATCGGGGTCTTGGCGGGCATGGGTGTCGGCGCCCGCTCGGTGGCCCCCCGTCTGGGCGTCATCGGCCTGGCCGCGTCAGGACTGGTCGTGAGCGCCACGGCCTTCGGTGTGTTGTCCGTGGGAGCCGCGGCGGCCTCGGCAGAGCTCGTCTGGCCCGCACTGGCCGTGCTCGGGCTCGGCACGGGCCTGTTCAACGTCGCCGGACTCACTCTGATGATGGGGCTCTCGCGTCCGGGTGCGGTGGGGCTCGCCATGGGCTCTTGGACCTTGTCGCATGCCATCGCCGACGGCCTCGCCACTTCAGGGGGCGGAGCCGCGTTCGATCTGGCCCGCAATTTCACCGACTCAGCAGGAGCCGCTTTCGCGATTGTCTTCGCCGCAGAGGGCGTGATCCTGCTGGCCCTCCTGCCTTTACTGGCCCGCCTCAGTGATCGGACCATCGACGGCGCCTTGGGGCTCTCCACCATCAGCGCGGATGAAGGCGAACTTCCCGTCGGCCTCGAGGACGCCGACCTTCACGCTCCGTAGATCGTCGATGCCCTGGAGACGCGCCTCCTGCAACACCTCGTCGCGTGACAACCGTTCGCGCTCCAACACCTGATCGATCATCTCGCCGTTGCGGACGATGATGAGCGGGACGCCTTCGAGCACCGGCCGCAGCCGCGGCACCCGGTAGTTCAGGACGGAGAACAGCAGGATCCACACCACGATCGTGCTGACGGCGAGCATGTTGCCGGTCAGCGACATGTCCTCCTGGGTCACTCCCTGCTGGACGATGTCTCCCATGATGACGAAGAGGATGAGATCGAACGCCGAGAGCTGACTCAGCTCCTTCCGTCCGAGGCCGCGGGTGACCAGGAACAGAAAGAGAAAGATGACGCTGGATCGGACGATGATCTCCATCTAGGGCCACACCCTCGTTTCGTAGGACACCGCGACGATTTCCGCACCGCTCTCGTCGAGCAGGGCGGTGCGCGCCGGAAATGTGGCGAGCTGCTGAGCCGGCTCGATCCGCGCGTCGAATGACAAGGAGAAGACGTCGCCCTCCGGCGGCTCGAACTCCCAGATGATCTGTTCGTCTTCGCCGTAGGCCTTGTCCGGATCCGGATCCAAGCCGTTCTCGTCGAAGGCTCCGAAATAGGAGGCGGTCGTCGCGAGGGTGATCGGTCCGTCGAATCCTCCCGCGTGCCGAATCTCCACTTCCCAGAGCGTCGCCAGCCCCGGCCTGCTCGAGGCGCCGTATTTGACCGTGAGCTGATAGCCCTTGGCCTCGGCGGCAACCTCGCTGTGTCGCACGCCAAAAACATTCGCCGCGCCCGCGATCACGAACGCAGTAATCGCCAACGCGAACAGCCCGCGGTAGAACGCGGACCGCTTCTGATGGCTGTCGGTCTCCGCGTTCGGAATTGTCGACGACACCGTCACCGAAGGTAACGACGCCGGGGCGCGCCGCGGTGGATCCCGGGTGGATCAGGTCGGCCGCAGCGCCAGCACCGCGTCTATCCAGGGCTGACCCACCCCGATCTGCTCGAAGCGTGCCGCGGCAGCGTCGAGCCGTTCCACTCCACGAGCCGCCTCACCGTTGTTGACCAACACCCGGCCCCAGTCCCGGACCACCATCGGCTCGAGCAGCCCCTGCTTCCAAAGTCGGGCACTTTCCACGGCCTCCTGGAAATACTGCTCGGCGGCCGCGAGGTCACCTTCCGCGCCGGCAATCTCGGCCCGAGCTTGGAGGACTCCAGTCCGCCCGCCGCGGTAGCCGTCATCGCCAATGACCTGGACGATCAACTCCAAGTCACTCCGGGCCCCTTGCACATCGCCATGACGCGCTCGGGCGCGCGCCAGGAACGGCCTCCACCAGATGGCGTCCATCCCGTGCGCGCCGGCGGCCACAGCCGCAGCCGAATTCTTCGAGGTCACCTCGAGAAGTCGGTCCGCGTCGTCGGCGGCGTCCGCCGCATTTCCCTGATAGGTGGTCCATGTGTCCGCGAACCAGCCCGACGGCGCAAAACTCGCGCCCAACTCGTCGGGGTCCTGGTGCAGGCGGTGGAACTCGCCATCGATCAGCCAGAGCTCGTCCCACCCGGGGAGGTCAGGGTGCGGGCGCGGCATATCCCGTTTCAGGGCGCGAGCCCCTCGCACATCGCCACTTTGGGAGAGGCATTGGACGGACATACCGTCCATGACCCATCGCGCCATTGGGGCTTGCGACAGCCGCGGACTCGCCGCTTCCGCCATCGCAATCTCCGCCGCACGCGCCGGATCCCAGCTGCTCCACGCCGAGATGGTGAGGAATCGGGCGGCCATGAATGCCACCCACGCGGCGCCGAGTTCCTCGGCCTCGACCTTCGCTTCCTCGATGTCTCTGAGTCCGGCCTCCAAATCCCCCGCCATACGGCGCAGGACCCCCCGAATCATCCGCGCGTTCGCCGCCAGCGCTTGCTTCCCCAGGCGCTCGGCAAGCTCCACGGCGTCCTCCGCCAGACGCAGGCCGGTGCCGATGTCCGCCTCGACGAGGGCCAACGTCGCTCCCCCGACGAGCCAGTGCCCCCGCGCCACACGTTCGGGTCCCTGGGTCATCACCGCTTCGGCGGCCTCGAAGTGGCGCCGGGCCCGCCCGAAGTCGCGGTGCAGAACGTCCGAGACGAGATCTCTGGACAAGCGGGAGTGGACCTGCGCCGCCTTCTCCTGCTCCCCCGCTGACTCGTACAGCTCGAGAGCCCGCGCCATGAACTCCAGCCCCCTCCTGGCGCCGACCCCGCTGACGTAGATCACGTCACCCAGACCCTGAAGGAGCTGTGCTTTGGGAACCGGGCCGAAGGTGGTCTCGTCCATCATCTCGACCGCCGCTTCGAAGTGCTCCGCGGCCTCCTCCCAGGCCATGACGCCGACAGCACGCTGACCGGCCGCCACCAAATAGGTCACCGTCTTGTCCGGGTCGATTCCCGCGCCGGCGCCCTGGCAATGGCGAGCCAGCGCTGAGGACTGGGTCTCGATGTCGCTGGCGTGAGCCGCCTCTATCGCGTCGACGGCGCGGCGGTGGAGGCGTTGCCGCCGGGCGAGTGACAGCTCCTCGTACAAGGTGTGCCGCACCAGAGCGTGGGTGAATGCATAGGCCGGCGCGGCGTCGCGCTGGGCCTCCTCCATCAGGTGCGCCTCGGTCGCCTCGTCGAGCGCGCCAACCAGCTCCTCTTCGCTCAAATCGACCATTCGGCTCAGAACGCTCAGCTCGGAGACGGGGCCGATGACAGACGCGGCCGACAGCGCCGCATTGGCCGCGTCGGAGAGCGTGGTCAGACGGCGGCCGATGGCTTCCCGGACCCCCTCCGGAATCCCGAGCTCCTCGATCGAGGAGGCTTCGCTGACCCAGCGACCGTCAGCGCCCTGGGTAAGGGCGCCGCGCTCGATCAGGTGCCGGAGCGACTCCCACACGAACAGCGGGTTGCCCTCGGTGCGCGAATGAAGTGCAGCAGCAAGAACCAGACCCGGCCCGGTGATCTCGTGCTCGGCGCGGGCGGCGAGCAGCTCCACCACCTCGGTCCGGTTCAGGCCGCGCAGATGCACGCGTTCGTATCCGCTTTCGCGCCGCAGGTCGATCAGCGCTTCGGCCAACGGATGGCGGCGGTCGAGTTCGGTGTCGCGGTAGGTGCCGAGGACGAGGAGTGGATCATTCGCCCCGGCCCGCAGGATGTGGCGCAGCAGCAGAAGCGTCGGGCGGTCCGCCCAGTGGAGGTCGTCCAGCACCACGACCAGTGGCGTCGAGCGGGCCACCGTGCCGAGCAGCTTGGCGACGGCGTCGAACATGACGTAGCGCTCCGTCTCCGGCGCCGAGGTCGACGAGCTGGATGCGAACGAGGCGAGGGACGGTGTCAGTTTCGCCAGGGGCACAAGATCCACTTCCGTCGCGATCGCCTCGAGATCCGCCGGGTCCATGGTCTGCACCAGCTGCTCGATGACTTCCACGAATGGTTGATAGGGCCGCAGCAGGTCCTCGTCGCACCGACCGAACAGGACCGCAGCGCCGTCGTCGTGAAGGGCTGTCGCGAACCGCGCCACCACCCGCGTCTTGCCGATCCCCGGTTCGCCGGCCAGGAGTGCCAGGCGCGCTTCGCCTCGGGACGCGATCTCCCAGGCGGACCGCAGTGTCTCCGCTTCTTCTTGCCGACCTACACACGGCAGACGGTCCGCGCTGGCCAGGGGCCCGGGCAACGGGCCATCCCACCCCGCGGTCGGCTCCCACACAACCTCCGCGGCAGACACGGGCTCGGCGATTCCTTTCAACTCCACCAGCCCGATCTGTTTGTACTGGTGGCCGCCCCGCGTGCCCGCGAGGCTGCGAACCACTTCCGATACGAGGATCTGGTCGGACGCCGCTCGCCCACACAGACGGCTTGCCACCACAACCGGCGGTCCGAACCAGTCGCCACCCTCTTGTGTCGCCTCGCCGGCGTTCACTCCGATCCGGACGTGCGGCCCGCCGCGCCGCGCGCGGGCTCGTGCCGCTCCCTGCTGGATCCGCACCGCGCAGCTGACGGCTTCGGTGGGGCTGAGGAAGGCCAGCATGACGGAGTCGCCAATCGTCTTTACGACCTCCCCGTCGTGCGCGGCCGCTGAGTCGGCGACCAGGCGGAAGTGGGCGCGGCGCGCCACATCGGCGGCCTCGTCACCCAGGCCGGCGAAGTAGGTGGTGGAGTCGACGAGATCTGTGAAGCAGAAAGTTCGTACGCCGCCTTCCGACACAGCGGAAAGGCTAAGCGGTCAGAGCCGCATCCGTCTTTTGAAACGCATCGGGCACGGGATACTCGCCGAGCAGGAAGTTGAGGATGGCCACCCGCTTCTGGCCGGTCGCCTGAATACCCCCGGCGAGACGCAGCGTCGATCGCGCTTGAAGTGTCGACTGAATTGCCTGCAGATAGGTGGCCGCTAACGCCGTCTCGATCGTGCGCGCGAGGAACGCGATCTGCGGCCACCCTTTCGCCGCGGTGAGCTCGGGCGTCACCACAGAGAGGTCGAACTCGATGTTCGGCTCCGTGACTGCCTTACGTCCCGCGCTTTCGAGGAGGTGGTTGATGGCCGCGAGACACTGGCCGTGCTGAGTGGCTGCGGACTGCAGTAGTTCCGAACCCGCGGCGGGAACTTCTCCGAGCTGTCCCGCCGTGAGTGACGCCAGCGCCTGTCGATAGGCCGCCTCTGCCACCACCTCCAGCCCGGCAACGAACTCCATCGCGTCGAGGTCGGGCCCGGGCATCTCCCCGCTGTCTTCCGGTCCCTCCGGCGCCGATGCAGGGCCGGTGCAGGCGACAAGCGTGGCCGCGGGCAGGAGCCCGCTCATCAGGAGGAAGCGACGCCTCGCGATTCGCATCTACGTCCCGCCGCCCTGACCGGCACCGACCGCACCCGAACCGGCTTCGACGGCCTTCGTGGTCGGTTCGACGGCGTCGACAGTCGCCACACTGCCGAACGCGGACGGCAGCGCTGCGGGGTTCACCGGGATGGCGATCAGCTCCGGCACGTCGGCAGCCAACAAAGCGGCGAAGGCGCGCAACGCGCCTGCGTGCTGACTCTCCACCCCCATGATCGCGGCGACCAACTGACGCGACACGCCGTCGTCGAGTTGCGCGACCGCGTCCAGATAGGTGTGAGTGGCGATGGTCTCCATCTGCTCCGCGAGTTGAACGACTTTCAGCTCGTCGGTCATAGCCGGAAGCGCAGCGGCCACGATTTCCTGCACGCCGGGGTGGGGCGCGGCCTGCTCCGGCCCGCCGAGAGCCTTTGTCTGGGCCCGAAACGCGTTGCCGTGCTCGGCGTGCTGGTTCAAAGTCGTCTGCAGGAACAGAAGGAGCGACCCTTCGGAGCTCTTGACAAAGTCGAGCGCCAGGGCCGCCTGGTAGCTGGAGACCAACACTGCCTCGAGCGCAGAGGCCGTTTGCAGGATTTCGATGTCGAGTGGGGTGTCGGCCGAGGCCGACGTGGCCGTCGCGGCAGCCAGGCAGGCACCGAGCGACCCCGTGCAGAGGCCCGCGGCGAGCCCGGTTCTCAGGAACTGCCGTCTCGACGCGACGTGGGGCTTCATCCCGGGCTCGCGCATCGGCCCGTAGTCTGGTCTCAGATTCGCTGCCGTGCGCTCAGGACGGCGCTACCCATCGACGTTCGGAAGAGAGGCCGCCCGCATGCCCAACCTCGGGCCTATGGAGATCCTCGTCGTGCTGATCGTCGCGCTGATCGTGCTCGGACCGAAGCGGCTGCCCGAGGCAGGCCGGCAGGTCGGGCGGGCGGTCGCCGAAGTGAGGCGCTGGTCGAACACCATGCAGGCCGAAGTTCGAGCCGTTCTCGACGAAGACGTCGAGGCGCCTCCGCCCGCTCCCTGGAACCCGCCGCCCGGCACCCGTCTTCAGCCGCCCGCCGCTCCCTCGGACGCGGCTTCTGAAGGGTCCAACGGTGCGACTCCCGTTCCGCCGGTGGATAGCCCTCCGCAGTGACCATCGCGCGACCTCGGAGGACCGGCGCCGGTGCGGCGGGGACGCGGAGTCCGTCGCCGTCGCAAGCCGAGATGAGCCTCGTCGGCCACCTCACGGAGCTGCGCTATCGCCTGATCATCTGCGCGATTGCGATCACGGCCGGAGGAGCCGTCGCCTTCTTCTTTTACGACGCGATCCTCGATGCCTTGATCGCGCCGTATGAAGCGGTGACGGGCAAGTCCACCTTGTATGTGACAGATCCGCTCGAGGGCTTTGGCACGCGACTCAAGGTGGCCGGTTACGCGGGATTCTCACTGGCGCTGCCGGTCGTGCTGTGGCAGGTATGGCGGTTCGTGACGCCGGCGCTCGACCGTCGCGAGAAGCGCTACGCGATTCCCTTCGTTCTGCTGTCGATGATCCTGTTCGCACTCGGAGCCGGCATCGCTTTCATGACTTTGCCGCAAGCGCTCGGCTTCTTGGTGGGTATCGGCGGCGACAACCTCGAGACGCTCTTCAGCCCGTCGAAGTACCTCGGCCTGGTGACACTGATGATGATCGCCTTCGGGCTGGCGTTCGAGCTGCCGCTGCTGCTCGTATTCCTTCAGTTGGCCGGAATCCTGGAAAGCGCGCAACTCCGCCGCGGCCGCCGTTGGGCGATCGTATTGATCTTCGTTTTCGTCGCCGTGATCACGCCAAGCGGCGACCCGTACTCCCTGTTCGCCCTCGCGCTACCGATGTACCTCTTCTACGAGGGGGCGGCCATTACGGGCCGATTGCTGGGCAAATAGTCAGCAAATAGCCACATCGGGTGACGAAAACGACCCGTGCCCGGGGCCCAGCCGACCGAATGAGTGCGTACCCTGGACGAATGGTCAAGTCACCTCGCTGGGTCCGACGCGCCGTGTTGTCCTGTGCGCTACTCGGCCTGGTGGCGATAATGCTGCCGTCGCCCACCCTCGCCCCGCCGGAGCGCATCGGCCTGGCCGACGGATCGCGCCCATCGGCCCCGGCAGCTTCGGCGAACCCCGGCGCTTCGGCTGCTGCGACCGACGTCCCCAGTGCCGTACCGACCAACGCGGACCTGGAGGGATACGCCGCGGCTCGACCCGTGGACCGGTCGGACGCCGGCCCGGCAGCGCCGGTGGTTTCCGCCCCGGGGAACGCCACGCCCGTCCGCCTGACGCGCGACGACCCCGCCTGCGGAGTTGGCCTCACCAGAGTCGAGATGGAGGGGGGCGACATCCCGGCGTCCTGCGTGCACACCTTCCAGGATCCGGTTCCCGGTAGAGGGGCCAGCCAGGGCGCGGTCCGCACCCAACCCACCTGCTACGGCGACGGGGTGAGCGGCCCACGAATCCAGTTCGTCTACGTATATGCCGAAGGCCAGCCGAACAAGGCAGCCGAGTACATCCCTCACATGCTGAACAGCTGGATTCCCGCCATGGAGGGCGCATTCCGTTCGACGTCGCGCGCTCAGGGCCGCGAAATCGGAATGCGGGTTCACATGCCGAACTGCGAGATCGAAATCGGGGTCGTCCGGATCAGCGCTGACGACGCGGAGCCGGACGAGCCGGGGGCGATGCGGAGCCGGATCGAGCAGGCCATGTACGACGCGGGCTACAACAAGTCCAACCGCAAGTACCACGCCTGGTTCGACGGCGCCAACAAGGGCGCGTGTGGCGTCGCGCCGGTGATCCCGTTCCCGGTGGTTGGCGACAACGCCACGCCCGCCAACCCGAACAACGTGGGGTCCACGCCGGTAGTCAACCTCTTCGCTCAGGTCGCGGTCACGTTCAAGTACCCGTTCCCCCTTCCGCCGGGCATGGCGGACCCTGGGCCCATGTGCTGGGGCAACGGCGGCATGGGCGCGCTAACCGAGACCCATGAGCTGCTGCACCTGCTCGGCTCGGTCATGCCCTCCGCCCCGAACTCCAACGGGCTGGGGCACTGCCGTGACGAGGTCGACATCATGTGTTACTCGGAAGGCGGCGTGGAAACGTTCACTCGCTGCTCCACCGAGGTCGAGGCGCTCGATTGCGGTTCGGACGATTACTTCAATGCCCGGCCCCAGCTCGGGAGCTACCTCTCCTACAACTGGAATACGGCGAACTCGAAGTTCCTGGGCGCCGCACCCGAGGACAACTCTCCGGTGGAGATTCCGCGTCCGTAGAGGACGCTCCGAACCCGATCGGGCCGGCAGGACTCTCAGCGGTACCCTGCGGACCCAGCAGGGTGCGCCATTCACGATCAGGGGGCTATTTCATGCCTGGCTCCGTCACAGACCGTCGAACCGAGCGTTCACCCCATAGGTGTTCATGCGACCAACAGCGGGCGAGAGGTAAACGATGAGGAATTCCAAAGGCAAGACGAGCGCCAGGACCGTCCGCGTGATGGGCCTGATCCTGGTTTTGGGGATGCCGCTCGCCGTTGCCTCGCCCCTGGTTCGAGCCCCGCAGGCCGGCAACCCCGGTTCCGAGCTCGCCTCTTCGGCTCCGGAGCCCATGGCCTCGGTCGAGGAAACGCTCGAGGGCTACGAGGCGGC
>DATLBX010000137.1:0-4740 GCA_035526705.1 Acidimicrobiales bacterium
CGACTTGTTCGAGTGGGCGCAACGAGACACGGCCTTCTCCGTCGCCGCCGAAATCCAGCGACGGTTGCTGCCGTCCTCCTACACCGCCGAAGCCGGACCGTTCACCCTGGCCGGATGGCTCGAGCCCGCGCACAACGCCGGTGGCGACACGTTCGACTACTCCATCGACCGCGAGTACCTGTACCTTTCGATGACCGACGCCATGGGTCACTCCACCGCCGCTGCACTTCTCGCCACGTTGACCGTCGGCAGCCTTCGCAACAGCCGACGAAGAATCGCGTCGCCGGCCGATCAGGCCGGCGAGGCGAATGAAGAGCTACTGATGCAGGCGCGTCCGGATCAGTTCGTCACCGGCCTACTCGTCCGCGTTCGACTCGCCGATGGCACGGCGGACCTCGTCAACGCAGGCCATCCGTCGCCCTATCTCCTGCGCCAGGGCCGGGCGACGTCCTTGAGCCTCTCGTCCGGGCTACCGCTGGGGGTTTTGGACCGCCCATACGAGACCGACAGCTTTCAGCTGGAGCCCGACGACAGGCTTCTGTTGATCACCGACGGGTACCTAGAGCGCAACGCACTGCCCGTCGACATCGAGAGCACCCTCGCGGGTACCGCTGACCGGCATCCACGCCAGGTCGTCCAAGAACTCGCCGGCACCATCCTGGATGCAACCGGAGGTGACCTCCGAGACGATGCCAGCGTCCTCTGCTTCGACTGGTACGGGCCAAACGCCAGCCGGGACGCCACCGGCGGCGCAAACCGAACCGGCACCACGACCCCCTAATCATGACCACGACGAGGCCTTGGCTCGGCGCGGCGTGAACGCAATGTACGACCCCCCGCACGCGCCTTTCGAACTGCGAAATTCTCGCGTGGGTAATACGCTTCAGACCTTTCCAGCCAATCAACTAAGGGGGCATCATGCATGCAGTGGTCGTCAGGGTCAGGATCAGTGAAGAGGAGGCTGCTATCGCCGCCCTGCGAGACGAGGTCGTGCCTCAGGTCTCGCAGGCACCCGGCTTCGTAGCGGGGTACTGGACGCGCAAGGGCGACGGCGGAATGTCCATGCTCGTGTTCGAGTCAGAGGACGCCGCCCGGGCCGTCAGCGAAAGGATCCCGGAGACCGTGCCAAAGGGGGTCACGTTGGAAGACGTCGAGGTCCGTGAGGTGGTAGCGCACGCGTGACCGGCGTTAGGCATGCTTGCGCCGGGAAGCCGGGCCTCGGTGTTGAGGCGCTCGACCGCTTCGACGTTGCTGAGATGCTCCACCGGTAGCTACGCAGTTGGGAGGTAGTTGGACTGTGACTGGTCGGATCGTGATCATGGCTGTCGTCGGTGCGTGCGCCCTCACGGCGTGCTCGTCCTCAATCCCCGACGTGCCGATGTCCGAGAAGGTCGCGTGCAAGAACGTGGCTGGCGTCCACGCCGTGGAGCGAACCGCCGCGGCTACCGCGGCCATTGGTAAGTCCTCCGTTGCGCAGGCAACCCGGGTCGAGCGCGAACTGGTCGTGCGCATGGCGGGCATCGAACAGTCGCTGGCGGCGGGCGGCCTGCGCAGGGCGGTGGGCGAATGGAGGGCTGCCATGGTCGCGGAGCTCCAGAATCCCAACGACGAGGTCCGAGCGGTGGCGACTCAGGATGCCCGAGATCGGGTCGACGACATTTGCGCGATACCTCGGTTGCCCCGGTCGTAGTCGAACCCAGCCGGCCACTACGGCCCGCCGGCGTGTGAACCGCGGCGCAGAGGGCACGGCGGGCCGCAAGTTAGGGTTGTCGCGGATCGTCCGTACTCCGGACCCGACGGAAGAGGTGCAAGTTGGCGAACGTCCAATCACCGAGAGTCCGGCATCGGCGAGCAGGAGGCGTCGGGCTCCTTGCCTTGGCACTATCCCTTGCCGGCGGCGCCAGTGTGATGACCGGTGTCACGGTGATCGCGTCCGCGCACCCCGTCCTCGCCGCCAGCCAGCCCATTCCGGGCGTCGACATCATCGTCAAAAAGAATCCCGGTGGTTCAGCCGTCTTCGCAGGGGTAACGGGCGAGCCGATCCCGGGCATCGACGTGAAGCTGGGCAAGAACCCGGGCGGCTCAGTCGCGTCCGTGGGTGGCGAGCCGATTCCCGGAATCGACGTCAAGTTGGGCAAGAACCCTGGAGGGTCAATCGCGTTGGCGGGGATCGGGAATGACCAGAACGCTGGGCCCGTCGTCACTAATCCGGTAACGGCATCTGCCGGAGTGGCAGGTGAGCCGATCCCGGGCATCGACGTGAAGCTGGGCAAGAACCCGGGCGGCTCAGTCGCGGCCGGCAGCATTTCCGTTGAGGACGAGGATGTGAGCGTTGAGAGGGCGAGCGCCAACGCGAGTCCGAACGGCGCGAGCGCGGCAGCTACGAGCATCGTCGTCGACGAGTCAGGTGTGCACCTCGATCGAGCGACCGCCAAGGGCAGCTCGAACGGCGCCGGACGCGTCGCCGGCAGCAGCATCGGCGCGGGCGACGCGGGGGTGACCATCGACCGGGCCAGTGCGGGAGTGGATCGAAGCGGCACGAGTCGGGTGACCGCTAGCAGCATTGCCGTCGACAGCGGCGGCGTGAGCGTTGAGCGGGCGTCGGCCAGCGGGGACCCCACCGGCACCGAGCGGAGTTCGGAAAGCACCGTGGTCGCGGCAGGCTCCGATACTCGGGGAATCGCCAACCAGTCGCGCGGCGCAGCATAAGTCCGGAGTTCTGGTTTGTGACCCGCAGCTAGCCAGTTCCTTCGCCGCCATCCGGCCGATATCCGTAACGCCGAGTGAACTCGACTGGGCCCACCTGGCTGAGCTCTTGCTGGAAGCGGGACGCTGCCCGTCGGGCTTGGCCGAGCGTCCCGGGTCGCTGGAGCACGATCTCGCGGCCTTCGTCGGTGATCAAAACCACCGTCGGACCGTCGGTGTCCTCGGATAGAGAGGGTTGCCCCGGCCGCAAACGGATCCAGCCGAGCTTGGGACGCAGGGCGCGCACTAGGTAACGGAAGGTCCCGTCGAAAGGAGGACGAGCGACCACTTCCACCCAAACAGCCTCTCATGTTCGCGGTCGCCGTCGGCATCCAGCCAAGCTCTGCCCGCGGCCCAAACCGGTCGCGCCGATGGGACCATGGTCTGACCCCATATCCCGAAGGAGGAACCGCCATGGCTCGTCTTGGGCGGAAGCAACAAGAGGTAACAGTCGTTGCCGCGCCGGCTCGATCGTCCGTCGGCCAGCTGCTGGCCGTCGCCGTCATCGTCGCGCTGGCGGTGCTGTTCGCGACGGGGAAGATCGGCGACCTCTTCCCGTCGCTTCCCAACCCTTTCGGCACCCATACCGTTGACCGGAGCCAGCCGCCCCTCCTCGAGTCGCTTGTTGATCTCAACCGCTACGAGGCTGCGAGCGCCAACTTCCAGGTGGTCTTGGACAAGGAGGAGGACGCAAACTGGATGCCGAGCTCCATCCGGGGCGAGCGGACTGTTTTTGTTGCGGGTGGATCGGTTGAAGCGGCGGTGGACTTCTCGCACGTCAACGACAGGTCGATCACGGTATCCGATGACCGGCGGTCGGTCACCGTCATTGTTCCGGCGCCCGTCTTGACCGCGCCGCGCGTCGACCCCCAGCAGAGCAGCGTGGTCAGCCGGGATCGTGGGTTGCTCGATCGTCTGGGATCCGTCTTCTCGGATACCCCTACCGGAGAGCAGGACCTCTATATCGCGGCCGAGCACAAGATGGAGGTAGCCGCGGCTGCCAGCGACCTGCGATCGCGCGCCGAGCAAAACACTCGCACCATGCTCGAAGGCATGCTGCGCTCGCTTGGGTTCACCAACGTGACGGTGAACTTCGCCGCCAACCCGAATTAGCCGATTACCTTTCGCTGATCCCGGGGACGCGATCGCCGCGCTCGATGGCCGGCATACCTCTGATGCGCAGCGGGAAGGAACCCGAGGTGGTCGCCCCCGGACATGTCGGACCCTTGCCGGTTTCACGAGCTCGCCCCAGAGGAGCGCATGGAGTGATCTCGACGGGGCCGGTGGCGTCCGGTTGGGCGTGAGCTTCGGCGAGGCCGTCGAGTACGTCGGCAAGGCAATAGATGTAGCCGGGGTCGCCGCCATCGTTATCGGGTCCGCCCTAGCGACGGCGACGTTCGTGATGCATAGGCGAAGTACTCAGGCTTTAAGCGCATATCGGACATACCGCCAGGCGCTCGGGCGAGCGATCCTTCTGGGGTTGGAGTTCCTCGTCGCCGCAGACATCATCCGCACCGTCGCCATCGATCCGAGCTTTACCAGCGCCGGCGTTCTAGCCGTCATCGTTGCCATCCGCACTTTCCTCAGCATGTCGCTAGAGCTCGAAATCAGCGGCCGCTGGCCCTGGCAAGGACCAGAGGTCAATGGGAGGTAGCGGCCGGCCGCAGTCCTGAACAGGAGCGGGAGTGTTCGGATGACCGCCCCGAAGACAACAGGAAGCGAGGCTCACATGGCCGGCGGACCGATCCGGCCGCTCTTGACGCCCACGTCTACCTCCGTGTGCTCAGGCTCGAGAGCTGGAGGCGAAGCTTGGTACGCAGAGTGCGCGCACCGGGATTGACGCGCAAGCGACAACAGTGAGAGCTTCGGACACAAACACGGCGAAGACGCACGCTCCGAGCAACAGAGCTGAGAGCCAGCGATGATTTCGGGCATGAAATCGCAGTCTCAGGAGGTGCGGTCTGAACTCGGCGCCAACGATCGATTGGAGTGGAG
>DATLBX010000138.1:0-7639 GCA_035526705.1 Acidimicrobiales bacterium
AGGAACTCTTCAAACTACACCAGTGTAATTCGCTTGTCAAGCGGTGTCAGGAGAATTCGCTCGGCGCGTACGCCGGGTGTCCTTGGCTGGTTCGCTGCTTCGCCAGCCGAGGATGCGTCTCGGCCGCCAAGGCCAGGCCTCTACGAGGCGGACGACTGGTCTTTCGGACTTCGCCAGCCGTGCCGGCGGAGGTTCTGTGTAGCCACAATGAACGGCGGGCCCGCGAAAAGGATCGGTAGCCAGCTGTCCTCCCAAGTGGCTCCCCCACCCACCAGAGCCACGGTGCCAGTAACAAGGGAAACCAAGCTGGCGATGAGAAAGCAGACAGTGACCGGCCGGCTCTCGAATACACGTATGAGTAGTCCGGGCTGAGATTCCGCGGTCATCGCGTGACCTTAAACGCCGCGTGAGCCACGCCGCATGAACCCGGGCAGCGCGAGCGTCGGCCGTAGGGTCCTGGCCGTGGGTGACGAGTGGGGTGACCTTCCGAGGGGGCATGCCGAGGAGCACGAGCTCTATCTCGACTGGCTCGGTTACCTGCGGCGGGCGGTCATCCGCAAGGTAGACGGGCTTTCCGACGAGCAAGCGCGCTGGACACCGGACGGAGCACTCATCTCGCTGCTTGGGATCCTGAACCACCTCGCCCACGTCGAGTGGCGCTGGGTCGATGGATCCATACGCGGCGAGGAGGTCCATCGGCACGAGGCGGAGTTCACCCCCGGCCCGGAGCTGACCGTCGCGGCAGCAGTGGCTGCGTACCGCGTCCGTGCAACAGCCACCGACAGTGCTGTCCGATCGATGCCGCTCGACACGCCAACACGCGAGGGCTTCGGCACCGACCTCAGGTGGGTGCTCCTTCATTTGATCAACGAGACGGCTCGTCACGCCGGGCACGCGGACGCCACTCGAGAGCTACTCGACGGAACAAAGGGCGGCTAAAAGGCGTAGGCGGCGGCCGCCCAGTCGTCGCCGATCCAGTCAGATGAGCTCGGCTACGACTTCGGCGGCGATCTTGCCGGAGCGGCCGTCGCCGAACCAGTCGTGCGCGTTCGACTGGACGACGAGGTCGAGTTCCGGGAGAACGAGGAGGGACTGGCCGCCGTAGCCGCTGGCTCCGATCACATCGAAGCTCCGCTCCCCCACCGGCAGCGTGCCGAGGAACCACTTGTATCCGTAGCGGGTACCGGACTCAGCGTGAAGGGACTGGTCGCTCGTCGCCTTCTCGATCCACTCCCTCGACAGCACGTCACCGCCCTTATCCAAGATCACCTGCCCGAGGGCCACCATGTCCCGCGACCGGAGGAACAGGCCGCCGCCGGTGTGCGGATTTCCGTCGCCGTCCTTGGTCCACTCGAACCGGTCGATGCCGATCGGGTTGAACAACCGCTCGCGCGCCAGCTCGTCCACCGACTGACCGGTCGCCGAGCGCAGCACCGCGCCCAGGAGAATCGACAGCCCGCTCTGGTACTCGAAGCGGCCCGCCGGGAAGCCGTCCGCAAGAGGCCTGTCCAGGACGTAGCCGATCCAATCACCCGACGCGTTCATCCGCGTGTTGTCGTTACGCGGGTCGGTGTAGTGCACAGACTCGTTCCACTCGAGCCCGACCGACATACACAGCAACTGGTGAACGGAGACGTCGTACTTCTCCTTGACCCACCGCGCGTCGGGTCGGTCGGCGAAGAACTTCCAGACCGGATCCTCGAGGGCGATCTCGCCGCGGTCGAACGCCGTGCCGAACACCAAGGCCGTAATGCTCTTGGTGCAGCTCTGCTGCGTGTGCAGATCCTCGGCGGTGGTGCCGTTGTAGTAGTCCTCGCGAAGCGTCTCCCCCTTTCGCGCCACGACGATGGCGTCGACATAGGGGTACGGCCCGTCGCCTTCTCCGGAGCCTTCCCGCGGCCGGAGATCGATGTCCATCGTCTGGCCGGCCCTCGCCCAATGGAGGGTCATGCTGTTCGCCTCCTGCCGGAACGTGATGTCCCCCACGTGCCCGAGCCGGCCTTTGATCACCGGCCCCTCGACCACCACATCGGTGAGCGGCTGCTTGACCAAGCCGAGCGGGAGCAGCGTGATCACAATCTCCGGCGGCTCGCTTTCCGCTACCTCGACCTCCACCATCCCGGGCGCGCCCAGAATCCGCGCCGGCCCCTCCCATATCCCCGGTTCAACCATCCGCCCATGTTCGTCCAAATGGGTGCGGCCGGCGCATGTACTTGCGGACAAGGCACATCGAAGGGGTGTCGGCCTATCGTGCAATAGATGCGCGAGCAGATCCTGGGGGCAGTCGACGCGGCGTTCGAAGAGCAGATCGCGTTCACGCGCCAACTCACCGCGCAGCCATCTGTCATGGGCGAGGAGGCGGGCGCACAGGACCTGATGGCCGGCCTGATGACCGACAATGGCCTGAACATCGATCGCTGGTCGCTGGCGGAAACGGACTTCACCAATCTCCCCGGCGCCGGCGTCCCTCTTGTCGACTACGCCAACTCGTGGAACGTCGTCGGGACACACTCGGGAACGGGCGGCGGTAGGTCGCTCATCCTCAACGGCCATGTCGACGTGGTGCCCACCGGCCCCGCCGAACATTGGACGAGCGATCCTTTCGACCCCCGCATCGACGACGGCTGGCTTTACGGGCGCGGATCAGGCGACATGAAGTCCGGCCTGGTCGCCGCCGTCTACGCCTGGAGCGCACTGCGCGCTGCGGGAGTCCGAACGAAGGGCAACCTCATAATCCAGTCCGTCGTCGAGGAGGAGTGCTCCGGCAACGGGACGGTCTCGTGCTTGGACCGGGGATACACCGCCGATGCCGCGGTCTTCACGGAACCGACCCACGGCACCACGGTCACCTCACACGTCGGGCTGCTCTGGTTTCAGATCAAGGTCGCGGGCGACCCCCAGCACGCCTCGCTGGCGGGCAAGACCGTCAACGCCATCGACAAGGCGTTCGACCTCTATCGGGCTTTGCAATCCCTCGAGTCGCGATGGAACAAGGACAAGGACGCCTGGCCCGGCTTCGAACAGCACGAGCACCCCGTCAACATCCTGCTGGGCAAGATCGCGGGCGGAGACTGGCCGTCCAGCGTCCCCGCGTGGTGCACCCTCGACCTGCGCGTCGGCGGTCTGCCCGGTACGGCGGCCGCCACGATGCGCGCCGACGTCGAAGCCTGCGTAGCGGAAGCGGCGTCGTCGGACCCATACCTCCGCGACCACCCGCCGCAGGTCGTGTGGCACGGCCACTTCGGCCCGGGTTACGCGCTCAACGGCGGGGACGACCTTCTCGAGTCCATCGCCGTAGCTCACGACGCAACCTTCGGCGGAAAGTCCTGGCGGATTGCCGCCGCCGGGTCGTCCGACGCCCGAGTCACCGCGGCCCACGGAATTCCCTCGGTCCTGTACGGGGCGACGGTCAAGAACATTCACGGCTACGACGAAGCCGTCGAGATCGAGTCCCTTCGCATGCTGACCGGCAGCGTCGCCCTCTTGATCGCGGACTGGTGCGGCGTGGAGGCAGCGCCCTGATCGCGCTCGACTGGCCGGACCGCGTCGCCTATGTCATGGCGTCGACGGGCAACGCTCTCACGTACCGCGAACTGGACGAAGCCTCCAATCAGCTCGCCCACTGGTTCAGGAAGGTCGGTTTAGAGCGCGGCGATCACATCGCGTTACTTCTCGAAAACCACGAGCGCTTCTTCGTAGTTGCCTGGGCGGCGCAGCGCTCCGGCCTGTACTGGACGACGCTCAGCACCCGGCTCACCGCGGGCGAGGCGGCGTACATCATCGCCGACTGCAAGGCCCGTGTCTTCGTCACCTCCGCTCAGCAGGAGCGCGTCGCCAAGGAACTGAACGACCTGACCTCCGGCGTCGAACACAAACTCACCGTGGACGCCAATATCGACGGCTACCAGCCGCTGGCGAACGTAATCCAGGATCTCCCCGTCACTCCCATCGCCGACGAGTGCGAAGGATCCGACATGTTGTACTCGTCGGGTACCACGGGAAGGCCGAAGGGCATCCTTGTCCCCCTTCGCCCGCCGGACGACCGGGAGCCGGCTCCCATCGCCCGCATGGTGAAGACGCTGTACGGCTTCGACGAGAACACGGTGTACCTCTCCCCCGCCCCGCTTTACCACGCGGCTCCTCTTCGCTTCAGCATGGCAACCCATCAGGTGGGCGGGACGGTCGTCGTCCTCGATCGTTTCGACCCACTGGGCGCACTCGCCGCCATCGAAGAACACCGGGTCACGCACAGCCAGTGGGTTCCGACCATGTTCGTCCGCATGTTGAAGCTGACGCCCGGCGAACGGACGAAATATGACCTGTCGAGTCACCGCCTCGCGCTACACGCCGCGGCCCCCTGCCCCGCCGAAGTGAAGGAGCAGATGATCGAGTGGTGGGGCCCAATCCTGCACGAGTACTACGGCGGCACCGAGGCCAACGGCTTCGTCTACTGCAACAGCGAGGAGTGGTTGGCCCACCGCGGCACCGTCGGACGCCTACTGGTCGGAACTATTCACATCTGCGACGAGAACGGCAAGGAGCTGCCTACGGGCGAGAGCGGCACGATCTGGTTCGAGGGAACCCCGTCGTTCGAGTATCACGGCGACACCACGCAAACGGCGGCGTCGCGTCACCCTTCAGGCAATGGCTGGTCGACCCTCGGCGACATCGGCCACGTCGACGAGGATGGCTTCCTGTACCTGACCGATCGCCGGGCGTTCACCATCGTGGCCGGCGGCGTGAACATCTATCCGCGCGAGGCGGAGGACATTCTCATTCTCCATCCTTCCGTCGCAGACGTCGCCGTATTCGGCGTACCCAACGAAGATCTCGGCGAGGAAGTGAAAGCCGTCGTCCAACCGGTCGATATCTCGCTGGCCGGCGATGCTCTGGCGGACGAGCTCATGACGTTCTGTCGGGAGAGGCTGTCGCACGTGAAATGCCCCCGCTCCATCGACTTCCGCCCAGAGTTGCCCCGCGACGCCAACGGCAAGCTCTACAAGCGGCCGCTTCGCGACGAGTACTGGGCCGGACGCGCCACGCGGATCGGCCGCTGAATGAACCTTGCGGGAGCAGGTGCGGTAATCACGGGCGGCGGCTCCGGGTTGGGCGCCGCCACGGCTCGGGAGCTAACGGCCGCCGGAGCACGCGTCTGGATTTTGGACATCGACGCGGAAGCAGGCGCCACAGTTGCGGCCGAGGTCGGAGGTGAGTCGGTCGCAGTCGACGTCGCAGATGAAGACGGAGTTGCCGACGCGATCCGGCGAGCGGCCGCGGATGCGCCGCTGCGCGCTCTGGTCAGCTGCGCCGGCGTCGGTGGTCCCCCCCGTCGCACAGCGGGATCGAAGGGTGCCTACCCGCTGGACGCCTTTCGCCGGGTCGTCGAAGTGAATCTGGTCGGCGCCTTCAACTGTGGGCGGCTCGCCGCGCAGGCCATGACGGAGTTGGAACCGCTCGATGGGGGCGAGAGGGGCGTCATCATCCATACGTCGTCGGTCAACGCCTACGACGGGCCCCTCGGCACGGTCGCGTACAGCGCGGCCAAAGCCGGTGTAGTCGGCCTCACCCTCCCCATGGCGCGCGACCTGGCCAAATTCGGCATTCGCGTGTGCACTATCGCCCCCGGCAATTTCTCCACGCCGCTGCTCCTCAAGTCGCCGCCCGCCTTCTTGGAGCAGCTGCTCCAGACGGTCCCCTTTCCTCGGGACGACTTCGGCGACCCGGCTGACTTCGCCCGCCTGGCCCGCCACATCTGCGAGAACCGCATGCTCAACGGTGAGACGATCCGGCTGGACGCCGCCGTCCGCATGTCCCAGCACGACTGACGGGAGAGCCTCAGATGGCCGAGTTTCAGCACGTGATCTACGAGGTCCCCGAAGAGCACATTGCGCGGATCACGCTGGACCGCGAGGAAGCCCGCAACGCGCAGGACACCAAGCTTCTGTACGAGCTGAACGACGCCTTCGACCTCGCAGCCCGCGACGACGACGTGAAAGTCATCATCCTGGCGGCCAACGGCCCGCACTTCTCTTCGGGACACGACCTGCGCGAGACGACCCGCATCGACGCACTCCGCGAGCACCGCACCGTCGGCACGTGGTGCGGCTTCTCGTGCGCCGGCGCGGAGGCGGTCATGGCCCAGGAGAAGGAGCTCTACCTCGGCTTGTGCGAGCGATGGCGGAACATTCCGAAGCCGACGATCGCCCAGGTCCACGGCAAGTGCATCAGCGGCGGGCTGATGCTGGTGTGGCCCTGCGACATCGTCATGGCCAGCGACGACGCGTCCTTCCAGGACAACACGATCGACCTCGGCATAAGCGGCGTGGAGCTTTTCCTGCATGCGGCGGAACTGGGCTCCCGAAAGGCCAAGGAGCACCTCTTCACCGCCGACTGGATCAGCGCGGAGGAGGCTCACCGTCTCGGCATGGTCAACCACGTGGTGCCCCGCGCCGATTTGGCCGAGGCGACCATGGCGCTGGCGCGCCGGATCGCATCGAAGCCATCGTTCGCTCTCAAGCTCGCCAAGGAAGCGGTCAACGCCAGCGAGGACGCGGCCGGCCGCCAAGCGGGCCTCGCCCACGGCTTCGCGTTGCACCAACTCGCCCACAGCCACAACAAACACGTCTTCGGCCAATGGATCGACCCGTCCGGCATGACCCTCCGCCCCAAGGAGAACCAGTGACGAGCGAAGGCAATTGGGACCGGTGGGTCTCGATGGAGGGGTGTACGAACTTTCGCGACGCCGGGGGGTATCCCACGGCCAGGGGAGGGAAGGTCCGGACGGGTTTGCTGTACCGCAGCGCATCGCCGGCGCGCATGACGGAGCGAGATGTCGCGCTGGCGCGCGATGAACTGGGCATCAAGACTGTCGTCGATCTGCGCGCCGAGGCCGAAGCCCTCGAGGGTGGCTCCGCACCCTTCACTGAGACATGCGGCGTCGATATCGTCGCGGTGCCGATGGGTCGCGGCGTAAAGGGCGGAACCGAGGGATTGCCCGACTTGACGACCGCGAGTGCATTGGGGCCGCTCTACGTGTTCCATGCGGAGCAGGCTCCGGAGCGGATCGTCGACGCGGTGTCATTGGTGGCGTCCCGCTGCCAGGACCCTCTGGTCGTGCACTGCGCGGGCGGGAAGGACCGCACCGGGATGGTGATCGCCCTGGTGCTCGACGTCCTCGGCGTGGACCACGAGATGATCGTCGAGGACTACGCGCTCACCGAGCGGAGCCTGGCCCGGATACCCAAGGAGCATTTAGCCGCGCTGGCAGTCCAAATGGGAGAGCACGGGTGGCCGGAGGCGATCCTGCACGCGGTCCCGGACTCGATGCGGACGTTCCTGAAATGGCTGACGGATGAACACGGCTCCGCGGAAGGGTTCCTGGCCTCCCAAGGATCCCGGGCCGACACCGTCGACGCCCTGAGGTCGAAGCTCCTCGCCTAGGAGGCGGTCGCTAGGGGGCGGTCTTGTTGTAGCGGTTGCAGGGCTCGGGACCACCGCGCTGGGCATTGATGTTCCCGCCGGGCCATTCCCGTGGGAGGTATCTCAAGCCTTGCTGGATCATCCGCCAGCATCCCGGTAGATCAGCGCCCGGGTTCGGTGCGTCCGGATCCCAGTGCTGGACCATGGCGTCCTTGACACA
>DATLBX010000139.1:0-26029 GCA_035526705.1 Acidimicrobiales bacterium
GCCAAGAAGTCCACGGCTCGTAAGAGCACCGCCAAGAAGTCGACGGCGCGTAAGTCCACCGCTAAGAAGCGTCCGGCAGCCCGTAAGACCACGGCCCGGAAGACCACAGCGAGGAAGTCCACGGCCCGCAAGGCCCGCTGACCCCTACAACCAACGCAGTACTGGTGACAGCCGGGGCGCTCGCCCCGGCTGTTGCGCGTCTGGCCCGCGGGCGCCGGGGACCAGGCTCCAGGCTTGGCTGGATGCTTAGCGCCGCCAGCAGATCAGAGGCGGTCCATCCGTTTGAACGATTCGGCTAGCGGTAGGGCAGCCGCCGCGCCGTGTTCGGCGGCGCGTTCCCTCGTCCGTGCCGCGAAGGCTTCGATCTGCTCTCGGTTCGCGGCGTCGCCGATATCCATCGTCGACAGAAGCTGACTTTGGTGGCAAAGCAGCGCGGCGAACTTTGCATCGAAGGAGCTCGAAATGTCTTCCGCGTGATCCGGCTCGTCGGCCTCCCATAACAGCAGAGTCGATGGGCGGTGCGGCTCGAGGTGCGGGTCCGCTACGAAATGCTCTGGGAAGAAGTGCGGGTCTCTGGCCGCGACGAGCGCGTCCGTGAGTAGGAAGCCGGCTGCACGGTGGTCTGGGTGGAGTCGATACCGTTTCCACGGGTCGTGCCCGAGGATCACCTCCGGCCGAATGCGCCGGATCCAGAGAGCCAGTTGGTCCTGCATCGCGAGACCCGGATCCAGTCGTCCGTCCTCGCCGCCGAGGAACACGACGTCTCCGGCACCACCTAGCGCCCGCGATGCAGCCCTTTGTTCGGCTTGGCGCGTATCAATGAGCTTCGCAACGTCGGCGGTCGGGTCCCACGATCCCTTCGAACCGTCGGTGCAGACGACGTGGGTTATCTCACAGCCCTGTGCGGCCCACTTGGCCAGCGTCCCGCCACAACCGAACTCCACATCATCGGGGTGCGCGCCGACAGCCATGGCGCGGACCGGCACGGGGGTCAAATTGATGGTGTTCACGTCGGCATCTGCACGAGGTCTGCCGGCGTGTCCACATCCCAGCCGAGATCTCTATCCCTAATCACCGTGGGCTCGATTCCAAGGTCGGTGGCCGCCCGCCGATGCCGGCCGAAGGATCCTGGTCCGTAGCTCCAGGGAAACGGGATCCGCGCGGGCACGCTGGCCACATTGGTTCCGTCGTCGTGGCGGTCGGGGACCAACACGACGCCTTCTCGAGGCAGGTCGCCGAGAGAGCCGGGAGTCGCGAAAAGCAGGTCAGCATGCGCGACGATCACGCGCGCGAAGCCCGCGGCGGCGAGATGGGTGACCCCCTTCGCGACGGCACCGTTCAGCCCCAGGTCGGCGGTCCAAACCACCTGCGCGCCGGCCGCCTCGGCCCATGAAGCGACGTCACGGTCGTCGCACACCACGGTGACCGGCAGCGGCTCGGCCGCCCTAAGTACGCAGTCGGCCATGGTGCGCGCCAGTGAAGCGCGGTCCGCGGCGTCGAGCGCCGGCGCGAGGCGAAGCTTGGCCTCCTCGAAACGCTTGACCGGAATCAACACCGCGAGGGTTGCCCACGGCTCCGAGGGAACAGTCATCTCCGCGACATTCTCACCTAGGTTCTCGGCTGGTGACACGGGTTGCTGTGGTGGGGGCCGGATCGTGGGGAACCGCGGTCGCTGCACTGGCCGCGTCGAACGCGCCGACTGTTCTCTGGGCGCGGCGCCCCGACCTTGCCGAGGAGGTGCGGCGGGACCACACGAACCGCGCCTACCTCCCCGACGCTGAGCTTCCTCATTCGCTGGAAGCCACTTCGGAATTGGCCGAGGCGATCAGCGGCAGCGATGTGGTCGTGATGGGCGTTCCATCGCACGGCTTCCGAGACATCCTCGTCGGAGTCGCTCCGCACATCGGCGCGGGCGTACCCGTCGTCTCCCTGACGAAGGGGGTGGAACAGGGAACCCTCAAGCGCATGACCGAGCTCATCGCGGAGATCCTCCCGGGGAACCCCGGCGGGGTACTGACCGGGCCGAACCTGGCACGCGAGGTAGTGGCCGGGCAACCGGCCGCGTCTGTTATCGCGCTGGCAGACGAGAGCGTGGCCGCCGAGCTGCAACCCATCTTCTCCACTCCGACCTTTCGGGTGTACACGAACCCTGACGTCACTGGAGCTGAAGTCGCAGGCGCGCTGAAGAACGTGATGGCCATCGCCGCTGGTATGGCCGACGGGATGGGGCTCGGTGACAACACCAAGGCAGCGCTCATCACGCGTGGACTTGCCGAGCTGACTCGGTTAGGGGTGGCGCTCGGCGGACAGCCGTTGACCTTCGCCGGACTCGCCGGTATCGGTGACCTGGTCGCGACTTGTATGAGCCGTCAGAGTCGGAACCGGCACGTAGGCGAGGAACTGGGAAAAGGGCGGACGATCGAGGAGATCGTCGCCGATATGAACATGGTCGCCGAAGGAGTGAAGACGTCGCGAGCCGTCGTAGGTCTGGCCGAGGCGCACGGAGTCGACATGCCGATCGCCGCTCAGGTCGTAGCGGTGCTCTATGAGGGACAGACGCCGGCAGACGGTCTTCTCTCGCTGATGTCGCGGGACCCGAAGCAGGAGCTACACGGCATCACCGGTCCGGAGGGGGCTAAGCGGTGATCTGGATGCGGACCGCGCCCGACGCGACCACGTCACGCCGAGCGGGGTCGCAGGTGCCATCGGACCGAATGGTCCCTGGGGGGCACCACGCCACGAGTCCGCCGACGTCGTAGTCGCCCGGGTCGAGCCGGCAACCCTCGTTGCTCCCGTCCACGCCGGGCCCGGGGTAGGTCGCCTGGAACGTTGCCTCCTCACCGGGCTCCAGCGTGATCGCCCCGCCGACGACCTCCGCTGGTTTCGGCCGGCAATCGGTGTCGTACCAAGTCCGTCCTTTGGCGCCACCCGCCGGGATGATCGCGAAATGGCGGAGGTCGTTCGGGTCGTACTGCAACGCCTGTTGCCCGTCATTGCGCGCCACGACCTCCAGCAGGATGTCCTCGCTGTGCTTGTAGTCGAGCTGACCGTTCACGGTGAGGGTGAGCTTCCAACCCGAGGGATAGCTGCGCACGCCCTGGTTCGCGGGCTTACGGGCTCCCGCGGCCGGCGGAGCCGTGGGGGCGGGAGGCGCTTCCGGGGCGGATGTCGCAGCCGGTGAAGCTGGGTCCGCGGCTGAGGGATCGGAGGCCGACTCGTCCCGAGTGACCTGCTGGGGGACGCCGTCGCCCACCGAGACATCTTCGCGGCGGGCCTTGCCGTAGGAGCACCCGGAAGCGAGTACAGCAAGACACAGGGCGAGGCCGACCAAGCGGCCCAAGGGGGAGGTCACCGAGGGCGACGATACCGTTGGGCGCATGCGGCCGGCGCTCGGGACGGATCAATACGGGCGCGTCATCGAGGAGCGTCGGTCCTGACCACGGCAGCCGGCGTTTCCGACGTGCGCCTCACCGAGTGGACGACCTGCGGGGGTTGCGCCGCGAAGTGGGGGGCGGGCCTGCTGGCCGAACTGGTTGCCGAGCTCGCGGACTCCGACTCCGACCTGCCTGCTCTCCTCGCCGGGTTGGCCCCGTCCGACGATGCCGCGGTCGTCATGATCTCCGACGACCTCGCTCTTGTGTCGACGACCGATTTCTTCCCCCCGCTTGTCGACGACCCCTACGACTTCGGAACAATCGCTGCGGCCAATGCCTGCTCCGACGTCTTCGCAATGGGAGGCAAGGTTCTCGTGGCGTTGAACATTGCCGCATTCCCCGAGTCGCTTCCCGGCTCCGCCATCGCGGCCATCCTGGCGGGGGCCCGCGACGCGGTCACTGCGGCCGGCGGACGCGTGGCGGGAGGCCACACCATTCGCAGTGAAGAGCCCATCTTCGGCCTGGCGGTGCAGGGGACCGTCGATCCGCGCGCCGTATGGCGCAAGGGCGGGGCACGCGTGGGCGACGCGCTCGTGCTTTCCAAGCCTCTCGGTACAGGTCTCGTCCTCGCCGGAGGGAACGCGGCCGACACGGCGGCCGCCACCGTCTCGATGAAAGCCACCAACCGCATTGCGGCGGACGTGCTGGGGTGCCTGGCCACGCCGCCGAGCGCGGTGACCGACGTGACCGGGTTCGGGTTGGGCGGGCACGCGTGGGAAATGGCGGACCGCTCAGGCGTGTTCCTGCACTTCGAGCGGGAGGCGTTGCCGGTGCTGCCCGGCGCGGTGGAGGCCGCCGCGGCAGGCGTGCGAACCGGCGGGGACCCGCGAAATCGGGAGCATTTGGAAGGCCGGGTGAGCGTCCGGGGTGACGACGGCCCGACGACGGAGGCGTTGGTTTTCGACCCCCAGACCTCGGGAGGACTGCTTGCGGCGGTCAATCCCGCCTGCGTGTCCGAACTGCAGGATCAAGGCCTCTTCACCGTGGTGGGTGAGGTTCGCGACGGCCCGGCCGCGGTCGTCGTGGCATGAGTACCTCTACGTCCTTTCGAGCGCGCGGGCGTCCCCCCACCCTGGACGCGGAGCGGAAGCTGTGGTCCGAAGGCCACGAGGTCGTCGTCGGGGTCGACGAGGTTGGTCGGGGCGCGTGGGCGGGGCCCCTGACCGTTGGGGCGGCCGTGTTGCCGCCAGACCGCCGTGTCTACAAAGTGCGCGACTCGAAGATGCTGACGGAGGACGAGCGCGAAGTCATGTACGGGCGTGTCGCCGGCTGGTGTGCGGCGTGGGCGGTGGGACATGCATCTCAGGCGGAGTGCGACCGACTCGGGATGTCAGAAGCCCAGCGCCTGGCCGCCCGGCGGGCCTTCGAAGGATTGGGCGTTGTGCCCGACCGGGTGTTGATCGACGGCAACTGGGACTTCGTGAAGGAGCTGGTGCCGCCCGGCGCGACCGAGCGCCTGATCAAAGGCGACGCGCGCTGTCTGACGATCGCGGCGGCCTCGGTCCTCGCGAAGGTGACGCGAGACCGCATCATGCGCGAAGAGGCGCCGAGCTTTCCCGCGTACGACTTCGAGCGCAACAAGGGCTATCCCTGCCCGCAGCACAAGCTGGCGTTGAAGGCATTCGGCCCGACCTCCATCCATCGCCGCACATGGGTATTCATGGAATACCTGCCGTGGAACCAGCAGCGGGTCCTCCGCCAGCCCACGCTCTTTTGATTGGCTCGTCCGCCTTCGGCTCCTCGTGCGGCGGGGACTAAACCCTAAAGATCGACCTTGGGACTCTCCTGGGGCTTTGGTTCCTTCTGTAGGCCGAGCACGCGCTCGCCGATGATGTTCTTCATGACTTCGTCGGTACCGCCGGCCACTCTCATGCCAGGAACGCCGAGGACGAACCCCGCCCACGAGAATGTTCCCCACTCACCGGTGTCGGCCGTCATGCGGGCGCCGAGGGCGGATGCCACCAACTGCGAGATGCGGCTGAGGTTGTTGGTGAGGGCCAGCTTCGCGATCGAAAGCTCGGGCCCGGGCAGCTGACCGGCGGCCATCTTGGCCAACGCCCTTTGAGTGGTGTACCGGGCGACCTGTGTGTTGGCGTACAACTCGGCGGCCTTCTGCCGCAGGAGCGGGTCACGGTTGGCGCCGGTCTGGCGCAACATCTCGTTCATCAGGGCGCCGGTGCCCCCGCCCTCGATGCCTAGTCCTGCGCCACCGATCGCAGCACGCTCGTTCATCAAAGTGGTCAGCGCGACGGTCCAACCCTGGTTGACGTCCCCGAGACGGTGATCGTCGGGCACCCGCACCTCTGTGAAGAACACTTCGTTGAACGAAGCCCCGCCGGTCATCTGCCGAAGGGGCCGCACCTCCACCCCAGGCGCCTTCATGTCGACGATGAATCCGGTGAGGCCCTTGTGTTTCGGGAGGTCCGGATCCGTGCGGCAAATGATTTCGCCGATGTCCGAGTACTGCGCGCCCGAAGTCCACACCTTCTGGCCTGTGATGATCCATTCGTCGCCGTCCCGAATGGCCCGCGACTGCAACCCCGCGAGGTCCGAGCCCGCGCCGGGCTCGCTGAAGAGCTGGCATGCGACGATGTCGCCGCGGTACATCGCCGGGAGGTACCGGTCCTTCGCCTCTTCTGTCGCGTGTGACTGGATCGTGGGCGCGATCATCCCCAACCCGATCCCGAAGGCGCCCTGAGACGGCGTGTCGTACTTGGCCTCCAGGGCGCGGTAGGCCTTCTCATATGCCGCCGGCAGCTCGCGCCCGCCCCAGCGCTCGGGGCCGGTGATCCAACCGAAACCGGCGTCGTAGACCTTGGCCCGCCAGGCCTTGGCCGCGCCCACCTCGGCGCGATCCTGCTCCGGCGTGTGCTCGGTGAAGATGGCCACCTCGTCCGAGCCCTCACCCCACACCCGCTTCGTCTCGCTTCGCCGCGCCGCGTTGGCGTCGAGAAATTCCTGTGCCTCGTCGATGAACTGCTGCTCGCTGATCACTCGACCAAGCTAGAGGTTGGTTTCCGCTTCGGCCCGGGCGTCCTGCCAGCCGGCGTAGAGGTCGGCGATGACCTCGTCGATATCGGGTCGGTGGGTCTCGACATCGAGGACCTCGTGCGTCTTCGCCGCCTGCTCCAAGAGTGCGCCGATCGAGATCGTCCTCGGGTCGTACAGGAATGTGTGCCGGCTCCCCTCCGACTTCGTCAACTCCGCGTCCGCCAGCGCGGGCGGCAAGTCCGGCCCCGCGGTCTCGATCGTGAGGATTCGCCGAGGATTCACCTGGGCGCGCAGCTCGCGAAAGCCCCCGTCGAAGGAGAGCGTCCCGCGGTCGATCATCACGACGCGCTCGGCGAGCACCTCCAGGTCCGCCATGTCGTGGCTCGTGACCACGGTCGTGACCCGCTGGCTCGCCCTGAGCTCCTTCACGAACTGCAGGATCCGGCGCTTTCCGAGCACATCGAGACCGATGGTCGGTTCGTCCAACAGCAGCAACTGCGGCTCGTGGAGCAACGCGAGCCCGAGCTCCGCCCGCATCCGCTGGCCGAGGCTCAGCTCGCGCGTCAGAGCAGGGAGGATGTCGCCCAGGTCCAGCAGCTCCGTTACGACGCCGAGCATTCGGTCGTAGTTGGCCTGCTCGATGTTCCAAACGACGCGTTTCCACTCGTAGGAGCTTCCGACCGGATGGTCCTGCCAGAGCTCGGTTCGCTGGCCGAACACCACGCCGATGCGGGACACGTGCCGGCGGCGATCCTTGACAGGATCGAGTCCGAGGACGCGCACCACTCCCGAATCGGGCGCGAGGATGCCTGCGAGAAGCTTGATCGTGGTGCTCTTTCCCGCCCCGTTGGGTCCGGCGTAGGCCAGCGTCTCGCCGCGCTCCACGTTCAGATCCACACCGCGGAGGGCGTGGATCGCCCGGAACGTCGGCTTCAGGAGGGCGCGCAGTGATCCCTGCAGGCCGGCTGGTCGGACGCGTTGGCGGTAGGTCTTCGTGACCTCCCGCAGCTCAACGGCGGTGGCCGAATTCGGAGTATCGCTGTGAGCCGGTTTTCCCATAGCGGGTCAATCCTTTTTGGAAGGTGAATGTGGCAATGGTCGCGACTGCCGCAGCCGCGACGAATGTCGCGGCGAGCGCAGAGGGTCCTGACCGACCGAGCAGAGCTGTGGCGGGCATCCACGCGAGGAAGCCCGCGGGGACCACACTGGTCAGAAGGGTCCGGAGCGCCGGGCCGGCGATGTCGAGTGGGAATATCTTCAGGCTTTGCAGGAGTCCGGTCGCGGCCGGGCTGAGCTCCTCGGCTCCCTGCGGCGCCCAGAAGGCGACCGCCCCGAACAAGAAGTTGAACGCGACGAGCACGACTGTCGACGCCACAAGGGAGCCCGCCAGCAGTAGAGGGAACGAAGGGGTGAGCGCGACGGCGCCCCCGAGGACGGGCACTCCCATCATCAGCGCCGCGGGAAGCATCAGGGCGAGCGCGTCGAGCGGGGCGAATCCCTCTGTAACGAAGGTGACCCAGAGCGGCTGCGGCTGGAGCAGGCTGTGGTCGAGCTGGCCACGACCGATTCGGCGGCTGATCGCCGACACGTTGTAGCTGAAGAAGAGCATTTCGACACCGCTGACCATCAACCCGTAGCCGAGTAGGAACATGAGCTCCGCCTGGCTCCACCCGCCGATTCCTTCAAAGCGCTCGGCGAGAAGCAGGACCGCGGCGATGGTCCCAGCGCGGGCCAGCAAGTCGCCCACGATGTACGTGACGAACTGCTGCTTGCTGCGCATCAGGAGCACCAGGTTCATGCGCGCGTACGTCCCCCACAGCGCCATCAAGCGGCGGGGGCTAGCCACCGTAAGCCACCATGCGCGGCAGACTCAGTCGCCAGACCCTCACTGCCGCCCACCAGAGAAATACCGCCCAAAACGCCTGCCCCGCGAGCAACGGCAGGGGGTCGCCCTGTCCCAAGAAGATCAGGAGGGGGGCGGACGCCATCGAGGCGAAGGGAAGCCAGCTGAGAACCGTCCCAATTCCCCAGGGGAGCAGGGGGAGGGGGACCAGCGCGCCGCTCAGGACCACGACCACTCCGAGTCGCGCGTAATAGACCGCCCACAGGCTCTGGTCCAGCCACACGATGAGGGAGCCAAACAAGAAGTCGAGCGCGGTGCCGACTGCGATGGCGAGCAGCAGACTCACCACGAAGAAGGCCCCGGCCTCCAGCGACCGGGGCAGCACCGAAACTCCGAGGAGCGGGGCGAGGAGCAGCAGCGGGGCGGTGAAGCTGAGGAGGCCGAAAAGCCACCGGCCGCTCATCTCCGCGACGAAGTCGCCGAACAGCGGCACCGGACGGAGAAGCCGGCGAACGACGGTCCCTTCCCAGATCGCCTGGTCGAGGTTCGTTCGGGCGTCCAGCTGCGCGGCGAACGCGGTCGACAACAAGGTGTAGGTGAGGACGTCGGAGAGTTGCAGGCCGCCGACCTCGCCCCGGTCCGCAAACAGAGCGCGCCACAGCGACAGCAGAAGGAGGACTTGCAGGATGCGCAGCACGTAACCGAACAGCACCAGCGCGTTCTCGCCGAAGCCCAGGGACCCGGCGAGCGCGGCCGTGGCGCGGTATTGCCGAAACGACGCCCTCATGTGGCCATCCTGCGGTGTGCGCCGCTCTTGCGCCCGGAATTTGCGGCCCCCCCTCGGGGTGCGCGGACAGCGCGCGGCTGCGTCAGCTCGGCGGGGCGTCACCGCCGGCTCGGGGCACTGGCGTTGTCAGGTGGTCGACGCCACCGGTGACCTCGACCTCGATCTCGGGGCTCTCCAATTCGTCGACCACAGGTGCGTCCTCGACGGTCGACTTGCCTTCCTTCGGGATCGGCTTCTCCTCCTCGCCGAAGGTCGGCACGTCCTTCCAACGGCCCCGCCGCTCGTCCCAAAGGTCGCGGGCGACAACTTGGGTGGCGCCCGCCAGGGGAATCGCCAACAGGGCGCCGAGTATGCCGAAGAGTTCCACTCCGACGAGAACCGCGACCAGGACCGCGAGGGGGTTGAGTTTGACGGTGCGGGACATGACGGTCGGCTGCAGGAAGTTGTTTTCGATCTGCTGGTAGGCGACGTAGAAGATCACCGTGGCGATACCCGCCGGCGTGGAGTGCAGGAAAGCCACCATCACGGTTGGGATCGCCCCGAGGGTCGCGCCGACCAGTGGGATCAGCGCGGCGAAGCCGACCCACAGTCCGAGCACGCCGTTGAAGGGCACGCCGAGGATGGTCAAGAAGATGAAGGTCGTCGAGCCGGCGATGGTGCAAATGAGCAGCGCGCCGGCCATGTAACCGGTGCACGCCTTGGCACAATCGGCCGCGACGCGTCTGACTCGATGACGGTTCGTGGGCGAGATGAGATTCAGCGCGCCCTGGGTCAGGTCCGGGCCCTGCGCGATCATCAGGAACGACAACACCAGGATCGTCAGCACGGCAAAGACGGTGTTGGCGATCGAGGTCAAGAGGCTCAGAGAGTTCGCGCCGAGATCGCGAACTGCCTCACGGATTCGGTCCTGGTTGTCCTCGACGAAGGTCTCGACGTTGTACCGCTGCACCAACTCCCCGAGCCGCCCACGACCTTCCTGGGCGTCCTCGACGAATTCCGGCAGGGCGTCGGCAAAGTTCCCGACTTGGCCGACCAACGGCCGCACGAACGTGAACAACATCGCCGAAATCACGGCAAAGCCGACGATGAATACGGTCAACGTGGCCAGCCCGCGCCGGAAGCCGGCCTTGTGCTGTAGGAAATCGACCACCGGCGTTGCCAGCACTGCGATGAACGCGGCGACAACCAGCCAGGAGATGATCTTGGCCACCTCACGGACCACCAGGAGTCCCACAAACGTCGCCAGGACCAGGCCGATCGTCGCGAGAATGGTGCGTACCGGCACCCCTCTGGTCATGTAGCGAGCGTACTCAGCGCTTTTGGCTCCTCCGCCTTCGGCTCGTCGCATGCGGCGGGGTCCCCAACCCTCGCCGCGCGGGTGCCGTGTCGGGGACGGGAACCCTCGCGCTATTACCCTCCCGATGGTGACTGTGCCCGAGCGACTCAGGCCCGTCATCGACGCGACCGAGGAGCTGGGCCGACGCTTCGCGAGCAGGTCGCACCGCCTTTACCTCGTCGGTGGGATCGTCCGTGACGCGTTGCTGGACCGTCTCGAGGGAACCAGCGACCTCGACCTCACGACGGATGCGACGCCGGATCAGACGAAGGCGGCGGTGTCCGGCTGGGCGGACGCGGTCTGGGATCAAGGGGCGCGCTTCGGCACCATCGGGTTCAAAAAGGGCGACGTCACCTATGAGGTGACCACACACCGGGCGGAGGCGTACTCGCCCGACAGCCGTAAGCCCGACGTCGAATTCGCTCACGACGTCGACGCCGACCTGTGGCGGCGCGACTTCACGGTGAACGCGATGGCTTTGTCGCTGCCCGACCTGAAGCTCCACGACCCCACCGGGGGTGCGGCGGACCTCGCGGCGAAGACTCTTCGCACTCCGCTGTCGCCCGAGGAGTCGTTTGGTGACGACCCGTTGCGCATGCTTCGCGCCGCGCGCTTCATCGCCGGGTATGACCTTGCTCCGGATTCCGACATGGTGAAAGCGGTCGAAGAAATGGCTGGGCGCCTGAAGATCGTGTCCGCCGAACGTATTCGCGACGAGCTGGACAAGCTGATCCAGGTGCCGCAGACCTCAGCCGGAATGTGGTTCTTGGTGAAGACCGGTCTCGCCGATCACTTTCTCCCCGAGCTTCCCGCGCTGGCGCTCGAGCAGGATCCCGTGCACCGCCACAAGGACGTTCTGGCTCACACCATCGCGGTCGTCGACAAGACAGAGCCGGACAAGGTCCTTCGGCTCGCCGCGCTCATGCACGACATCGGCAAGCCGCGCACCCGCGCCTTCGGCTCGGGCGGCGTGTCGTTCCATCACCACGATGTCGTAGGGGCCCGGATGACGCGCGAGCGCATGACTGCGCTGCGCTATCCGACCGAGGAGACGGACCAGGTAGCCAAACTCGTAGAGCTGCATCTGCGCTTCCACACCTTCCGCTTCGGCTGGACCGACAGCGCGGTCCGGCGCTACGTGCGCGATGCCGGTCCGCTGCTCGACCGACTGAACGCCCTCACGCGGGCGGACTGCACGACGCGTAACCAGAGAAAGGCCGAGGAACTGGCGGCGCGCATGGATCAGCTCGAGGAGCGCATCGTCGAGTTGCGCAACCAGGAAGAGATCGACTCGATCCGCCCCGACCTGGACGGAGTCGCGGTCATGGAGCATCTCGGTATCGGTCCCGGCAGGGTGGTCGGCGAGGCCCTCGGGTTCCTCCTCGAGCTTCGCCTGGAGGAAGGCCCACTGGGGGACGAGGAAGCCAGGCGGCGTTTGGACCGCTGGTGGGCGGAACGCGAAGAGTGACTGTGTCTGCCCCCGGCGCGCTGCCGCGCGGCGGGGATGGGGTCTCCGCGGGCACGCGCGATAAGCCGAAGGCGGACGAGCCAGAGATATAGGGTCTGGCACGTGGGTCAACCAGTGGCGGTGACTGAACGCGCGACGAGTACCTCAGGTGTCGTGCGCTTCGACCTGAATCGAAGCCTCACGGGGATGGGTCACGAGCGCTATTTCGCCGGCCAGGACATCGTGGGGGAGCGCCCGCCCGACGTGGTCGCCCGGCGCCTGTTTGAACGTGGCGGGGTTCGCAAGGTGCACATCTTCTCGAACACGGTGACGATCACCCTGGACGAAGGGGCGAACGCCGAGGGGATCGGCGACATGCTCCGCGACCTCTACGTCCACTATTTGCCCGGGGTCAAGCCCTCCCTCCCGGGTTAGTCGCAATGTCGTCCGACTCCTGGGAGGCAGTGCTCCAGCGTCTCGATGACGCAGCCACGCTCTCAGGGGTCGACCCCGAAATCCACGGGATGCTCCGGTTTCCCCGCCGGATTCTCGAAGTCTCGATTCCGGTGCGGATGGATAGCGGCCACGTAGAGGTCTTTACGGGCTGGAGGGTCCACCACAACACAGTGCGAGGGCCGGCAAAGGGCGGCATCCGATTTCACCCCGATGTGGATGCCATGGAGGTATCTGCGCTGGCTGCGTCGATGACGCTGAAAACCGCAGTTGCGGGGCTTCCCTTCGGCGGCGGCAAAGGCGGGGTGCGCTGCGACCCGACCAGCATGTCGATCGGCGAATTGGAGCGCCTCACCCGTCGCTACACGTGGGAGATAAGCCCGCTCCTTGGCCCGGACATCGACGTTCCCGCCCCCGACGTCAATACGGACGAGCGCGTGATGGCTTGGCTGATGGACACGCTCTCGATGATCAGAGGCCACGACCTTCCGGGTTCGGTGACCGGCAAGCCCCTCTCCATCGGCGGCTCGCCCGGACACGCCGGTGCCACCGCGGTCGGGGTGATGGTCTGCGCCCGCGCCGCCTTCGAGCAACTCGGCATGACGATGGCTGGGTCGCGTGCCGTCATCCAGGGCTTCGGCAAGGTTGGCGGCCCGCTCGCGTTCCTACTCACCTCTGCGGGCATGCGGGTGGTCGCGGTGGCAGACGCGGGCGGAGCGGTGCACAACCCAGGTGGGCTCGACCCCAGCCTGTTGTCCGATCACGTTCGCGAGGCGGGCAGCGTGGTCGGCTTCGAGGGTGGCGACGCCATAACCGAGTCGGACATGTGGTCGCTCGAATCAGAGCTGGCCGTCCCCGCCGCACTAGCGGGCGCGATCGACAAGAAAGTCGCCGAGCAGCTCGGAGCGAAGGTCATGGCCGAGGCTGCAAACGGCCCGACGACGACAGACGCAGATCCGATCCTCGACGAGCGCGGCATCGTCGTGGTGCCGGACATCCTCGCCAATGCCGGCGGTGTGACCGCGAGCTATTTCGAGTGGGCTCAGGGCCGGCAGGGTTTCGCCTGGGACGAAGAAACCGTGGCGACCCGGCTGCGCTCCTCGATGGACTCGGCCTTCTCGAACGTATGGGCCAAGGCCGACGCACTCGGCGTGTCGTTGCGCCGCGCCGCCTTCGCCCTCGCGGTGGAGCGGGTGGCCGATGCAATCGCGGCCCGAGGCCTGTTCCCCTAGGAGCGCGGCCGCGCCTGGGTTACTTGGGATCGAGGGAGCGCAACTCCGATTCGGCCTTGCCCTGGAATTGGCCGGAGCCTCCCGGCTGACCCGGGCTCTCAAAGGCGCCCTTCAGATCAGTGTCCGTCCGCACTGTCAGCGCGACCGAGGGGGCGTATAGCTGGCGGGTCGTTTCCTGGATCGTGCTCTTGCCTTTCGTCTCCCGCCCGTCGCGCCGCATCGTGAAGTCCACCACTCGCTCGGATTTCCGCTCGATTACCAGAACTCGAATCTCACGACCGCCGACACTGGCTGTCTGCTGGCCGGTGACCCGGGCCTCGCCTCTCCAGCTCTGGTTGCTGTCGAAATTCTCCGATCGGCTTTCACACGTCGAATTCCACGTCCAGGTTGCGCCCTGCTTCAACGGGAAGGCGAGGTCCTGCACGTCAGGCTCCCAGTCGCAGGACGCGTTGAAGGATTCACCCCCGCCACCGCCGCCTCCGGATTCCGCGGTGATGAACATCCCGTTCTGGCGCCAGGAGCGCTCGCGGTCGGCGTTACCGGAAAAGTCGAAGCCCCCCGAGGAGCCGGACGACTCTGACTTCTCGCGGTCGCGGGTCTCCCCGTTGGCTGGGGGCGCGGACTCGTAGCGGAAGGTCGAGTCGCTCTCGTCCTGGACCTGGGTGGTGAAAGTCCCCGCACTCGCGTGACCGTCGAACTTGGTTCGGTAGGTATAGGCCCCCGGCCGCGGCGGCGTGGGCCGCTCGGGTAGCGAGTTCAGGTCGGCAGTCAACGGCGGCGGCGGGGTCGCGCCGCCAGGAGCCGGTGCGGCGCCAGGCTGGCCCGGCGCGGGCACGCCGGCAACCGCCCCCGGGTCGCCCGGCGCGGGCGTTCCGTCTGGCAGCGTCGCCCCGCCAGGGATGGTCGTAGTGGTGGCCGCGCCGCCGGTCTGGCCGGTCGCCGCCGCGTCCTCGACTGTGGCGAGGGCGACACCTCCCACTCCGACTTGGAGCGCGATGAGGGCCGCCAGGATTTTCGTCGCTACCGCCTGAGTCATATTCGTGAGGCTACGGGACGGGCGCTCACCTAACCTCGCCCGGCTATGCGGATCAGCCGTTTGCTGCTGCGCACCCTGCGCGATGCGCCCGGTGACGCCGAAGTGGCGAGTCATCGCCTACTCGTTCGTGCCGGCTACATCCGCCGGGTCGCCTCGGGCATCTACACCTACCTGCCGCTCGGACAGCGCGTCTTGATGCGCATCACGCAGATCGTGCGCGATGAGATGAACCGGGCCGGCGCGCAAGAGATCCTGATGCCGGTTCTGCAGCCCCGCGAACTCTGGGAGCAGAGCGGCCGTGTGGACTCCCTAGGGCCGGAGGTCTACTCCGCGTTCGAGACGGAGTGCCGTGGAGCCCGCTTCGTATTGGGGCCCACCCACGAGGAGGTGGTTACGGCGACCGTGTCGGCCGATGTCGACAGTTATCGCGATCTTCCGCTCACCGTCTACCAAATTCAGTCGAAGTTCCGCGGCGAAGCGCGCCCGCGATATGGGCTCCTGCGGGGCCGTGAGTTCGTCATGAAGGACGCGTATTCCTTCGACGTGTCGGCCGAAGCCATGAAGGTCTCGTATCAGGCGCAGTACGACGCGTACTGCGCCGTGTTCGATCGGTGTGGCCTCCCCTACATCCCCGTCGAGGCCCAAGCCGGCGCGATCGGCGGCGATGTGAACCATGAATTCATGGTCCCGAGCGAGATCGGCGAGGACCATTTCGCCCGGTGCACTTCGTGCGACTACTCGGCCAACGTGGAGGCAGCTCAATCCGCGCCTCGCCAGGGCGGGCCCGCGGCTTCGAGCGAAGCCCTTGTCAGCCACCACACTCCTGAACGTCCCGGCATCGACCTGGTCGTCGAGTTCTTCGCTGACCGCGCTCTGAAGGCCGAAGGCATGTTGAAGTGCATCGCGGTGCTCGACGGAGAGGACCGGGCCGCGCTCATCCTCGTGCCGGGCGACCGCGAGGCGATCATTCCCGCCGGCATGCGCCCGTTCGCGGACGGCGACTTCGCCTCGCATCCGGACTTGATGAAGGGCTACATCGGTCCGATGGGAATGCAGCAGCGCGGTGTGCGGGTTCTGGCGGACCATGCCATCGCCGTCGGCGGGCCCTGGGTGACGGGCGCCAACGAGCTCGACCATCACGTCACCGGCGCGACCCTCGAGCGCGACTTTCAAGTCGACGAGTGGGGACCGTTCGCGACCGTCGCCGCAGGCGACCCTTGCCCGCGATGTGGTGAGGCCTTGGAGTTGGTGCGGTCGGTGGAAGCCGGTCACGTGTTCCAACTCGGGTTGCGCTACTCGACGACCATGCAAGGGGCGACCTTCACCGACGAGAAGGGGGAGGAGAAGCCGTTCTGGATGGGTTGTTATGGCATCGGCATCAGCCGGCTCATGGCGGTGATCGCCGAGGCGAATCACGACGACGCCGGCCTCACCTGGCCCTCGCAGGTGGCGCCCTTCGACGTTCACCTCTTGTCCCTGGGGGCCGAGCGTTCCCCGGAGGTCGCCGCGGCCGCCGACCAGCTCTATACGGAGCTTTCCTCGGCCGGGGTGGAGGTTCTCTACGACGACCGGGATGCCTCGGCCGGGGTGAAGTTCGCCGACGCGGACCTCATCGGCCTGCCCACGCAGCTGGTCGTCGGGAAGAAGGGCCTGGAGAGAGGGGTAGTGGAGCGGAAGGACCGGGCGACCGGGGAGCGCGACGAGGTCCCTCTGGAGAAGGCCGCTGCTATGCTCGGCGCCCGTAAGTAGGTAGGGATAGTCCGTTAGGCAGTCCGCAACAGGCAGTAGTCAGTTCAGTGGGTGTCGGGGAGCGTGGGCGGAAGCCCACGCTTTTTCATGCTCAGAGTCCGGATCAGCAGATGAGGGAGGTGCCAGCGTGTCGAGTACGGACAACACCGAGCAGCTGCGCGCCCTTATCGAGCCAGCGCTGGCCGCGCAGGGCCTGGAGCTGTTCGATCTATTGATCGGCGGAGGGATCGTCCGGGTCGTCATCGACCGCGATGGCGGGGTCGACCTGGAAACCGTCACCTCCGCGACTCGCGAGCTGAACCGCGTGCTGGACGAGTCCGATCCCGTCCCCGGCCGCTACACCCTCGAGGTGTCGAGTCCGGGGATCGAGCGGGCCCTACGCACGCCCGAGCATTTCCAGAGGGCAGTAGGCGAGATCGTGAAGATTCGGACCCAGCCCGATGTCGAGGGGCCGCGGCGCTTGCGGGGCGAATTGGTACAGGCGGGACCCGACGAGGTCCTGGTAGCGGTCGAGGGCGACGACGCGCCCCGCCGATTGGTTTACGGCGAGATCGAGCGGGCTCGCACGGTCTTCGACTGGGAGAGGGCGACGAGTGCGAAGCAGTCGTCCGGGAAGGGGAGGGGCTAATGGCAGCAACGAACTTCGAATTTCTGGAGGCGCTGAACCACATCGCGCGGGAAAAGGGGATCGCGGTCGAGACGTTGCTCGACGCGCTCGCCAACGCGCTGGTGGCGGCGTACAAGCGCATGCCCAAGGCGGCCGAGGAAGCCTTCGTCACAATCGACCCCGAGTCCGGCGAGATTCGGGTGTACGGCCAGGAGCTCGACGAGGACGGTCACGTCGTACGCGAGTGGGACGACACCCCCGACGACTTCGGCCGCATCGCCGCGCAGACCGCGAAGCAGGTGATTCTGCAGCGCATCCGTGAGGTCGAGCGGGACCAGAAGTACGAGGAGTACGCAGGCCGCGAGGGCGACATCGTCACCGGGATCATCCAGCAGAGCGACAACCGGTACACCCTGCTGGACCTGGGTCGGGTCGAGGCGCTCATGCCGCAGGCCGAGCAGGTGCCATACGAGCGGCCCGAGCCCGGGGCGCGCGTGAAGGCCTACATCGTCGAGGTGCGCAAGACCGCCAAGGGCCCGCAGATCGTCGTCAGCCGCACGCACCCCGGCCTCATCAAGCGGCTGTTCGAACTCGAGGTGCCCGAGCTGACCTCCGGTGTCATCGAGATCAAGGCGGCGGCACGCGAGCCGGGCCACCGCACGAAGGTCGCGGTTGCGTCGAACGACGAGAAGGTCGACCCCATCGGCGCGTGCGTCGGATCTCAGGGCTCGCGCGTCAAGATGGTCACCAACGAGCTGCGCGGCGAGAAGGTCGACATTGTCGAGTACAAGGACGATCCGGCGCAGTTCGTAACCAACGCTCTCGGTCCCGCGAAGGTGAAAGAGGTTCGCCTCGACGAGGAGACCGGCACCGCCACGGTGATCGTCACCGACCACCAGTTGAGTCTGGCTATTGGCAAAGAGGGACAGAACGCGCGGCTCGCAGCGCGGCTCACCGGGTGGCGAGTCGACATCAAGAGCGAGACGATGCTGGCCGAGGAATCCGCCTATGCCGATCAGGACTGGGCCGAAGGGGAGTGGGTCACCGATCCCGAGTCCGGTGAACTCATATGGCAGCCCGCGGAAGGCGGCGATGCCGTCCCCGCCACGGCCTTCTCCGGGGAAGGTGAACCGCCTTCGGAGTCCGAGAACGGTGGCTCCCCCGAGTCGTCCGAGCCCGTGGCGGAGGCGGAGGGCCAAGCCGGCGAGCTCCTGCCCGAGGAGTCAGCAGGCGCCGCGGCGGACACAGAGTCGGCCTGAACGAGCGAACGTGCGTGGGCTGTCGCCGGAAGGCGGCGGCCCCCGAGCTCTTCCGGGTAGTCGCCTCGGAATCGGGGGAGTTGGTCCCCGGAACCGGGAAGGCAGGCCGAGGAGCGTGGCTGTGCCGGGGCTCGACAGCCTGTCTCGACGCCGCGATAGCGCGTAAGGCGTTCGCGCGGGCGCTCCGCATCGGGGTGCCGGCGAGAGCGACCGCCGCGCTCCGAGCCGATTTCGAAGGCCGGGAAGTCGCAATGTGCGAGGATGTAGGGCCGCAAAAACTCGGCGGCCTAGCAGCGAAGGACTGAGGGAGCGCTTGCCCAAAAAGATTCGCGTGTACGAACTCGCCCGTGAGCTCGGCATGGAGAACAAGGAAGCTCTGGACCTATGCCTGTCACTGGGCATCGGGGTCAAGAGCCATTCGTCGAGCGTCGAGGACGCTCAGGCGGACCGCGTCCGTCGAAAGGCGGAGCGCGAGGGCCTCATCCGCGAACCCATTCCCGAGCCCGAGCCCAAGGCCAAGCCCGCAGAGAAGAAGGAAGAGGCGCCGCCCGTAGTCGAAGCGCCCGTCCCGGCACCTCCGGCGACAGACTCCGAAGACGAGAGCGAGGCTGCCGAAATTCCGGCGCCGAAGCCCCGGCTGATTCGCAGCTCGCCCACCCCGCCGCCACCCCCTCCACCGGTCCAGCCCATCCAGGCTCCGCCGACGACCCCGGCTCCGATTCCCGAACGCCGTCCGCAGCCCGCGCCGCGCCCCGCGGCCGCTGCGGCCTCGGCTGCTCCTTCAGCCCCCGCGCCGGCCCGACCCGCGCCCCAGACCCGGCCGGCTCCAGGCACTCCGCCGCCTGGTCCCGGCAGCCCGGGCCCGACGCCGGGAGGTCCGCAGCCCACTTCAACTTCCGGCAAGCCGATCCCGCCCCCGCCCGGCCGCCGCCCAACTTCTCCCACCGGGAAGCCGATTCCGCCTCCCCCGGGCGGGCGTCGGGTTACACCCGCTCCCGGTGCCCCTCGGCCGATGGCTCCCGGGGTTCGCAACCGGCCGGGCTACACGCCCGCGCCCCGTCCAGGCGGACCCGGCGGACCCGGTGGCGGTCAGTCCGGTCCGCCCCGTCCAGGTGCGGGTGGACGCGGCGGCGGTGTCGGTCCCCCTGGTGGCCGATTCGGTGGTCCGGGCGCCCGTGGTGGCCCCGGCGGCCGCGGCCGTCCGCAGCAGAGATCGCGCCGTAGACGTCGCCGCACCGCGGAGGAGCTCGAGCAGCCCAATTTCTACGCGCCATACGTGCCGTCGGACGCGCCTGTTCCCGAGGGCGAGATCATTGTCGAGCGGGGTTCGACCGCCCGGGAGCTGGGCCCGAAGCTGAACCGTTCCGCGGCCGACGTCGTGCGCTTCTTGTTGCAGCAGGGCGAGATGATCACCGCCAATCAGCCGCTGTCGGACGATGCGATCGAGCTGTTCGGTGCAGAGATCGGTGCTGAGGTCAAGCTCGTCGATGCCGGCGAAGAGAAGGAAGCCGAGCTGCAGGCTCGGTACTTCGAGGATGACGAGGAGGAGGACGACGAGAACCTGCGTCCCCGTCCACCGATCATCACGGTGATGGGACACGTCGACCACGGCAAGACGCTTTTGCTCGACCGCATTCGCGAGGCCGATGTCGTGTCGGGTGAGGCCGGTGGCATCACGCAGCACATCGGGGCGTACCAGACCGAGAAGGACGGGCGCCTCATCACATTCATCGACACACCGGGCCACGAGGCATTCACCGCAATGCGCGCCCGGGGCGCCCAGGTGACTGACATCGCCGTTCTCGTGGTTGCCGCTGACGACGGGGTGATGCCTCAGACCATCGAGGCCATCAACCACGCCAAGGCTGCAGACGTGCCGATCGTCGTCGCGGTCAACAAGATCGACCGTGAGGACGCCGACCCCAACCGGGTGAAGCAGCAGTTGTCGGAACACGGCCTCGTCCCCGAGGAGTGGGGCGGCGAGACGGTCATGGTCGATGTCTCCGCGCTGCAGCGGACGGGTATCGACGATTTGCTCGAGCACCTGCTGCTCGTCGCCGACGTCGAGGAATTGGTGGCGAATCCCGAAGGCATGGCCCGGGGCAGCGTCCTCGAGGGATACCTCGACCCCGGCCGCGGCCCGATGGCGACTGTCATCGTCGAGCGAGGCACGCTCCGCGTCGGCGATCCCGTTGTGATGGGCGCCAGTTGGGGCCGCGTTCGGGCCCTGATCGACGACCGGGGCGACAACGTCAAGGAAGCACTCCCGTCGACTCCGGTCCAGGTCCTCGGTTTGTCCGAGGTTCCCACGGCGGGCGACGAGCTCCGCGTGACGCCAGACGACAAGACCGCACGCACCATCGGCGACTTGCGTTCGCAGCGCTATCGCTCCAACGAGTTGCGCCGCAGCCCGATGCTGCCCGCGGCGGCCGCCGCCGCTGGCGCCGCCAAGTTGGAGGACATCTTCGAGCAGATTCAGCGCGGCGAGACCGCCACGCTCAACCTGGTGCTCAAGGCGGACGTGCACGGATCGCTAGAGGCGCTCACCGAGAGCCTCAACAAGCTCGAGCGCGAAGAAGTGAAGCTGAACTTCGTGCACCGCGCTGTCGGCGGTATCACGGAAAACGATGTTCAGCTGGCGTCAGCGTCCTCGGCCACGATCATCGGCTTCAACGTCCGCCCGGACCGCAAGGGCCGCGATCTGGCCGAGGGTCAGGACGTCGACATTCGCACCTACGAAATCATCTACCAGGTCCTCGAGGACATCGAGGCCGCGATGGTCGGCATGCTGAAGCCCGAGTACGAGGAGGTCGTCACCGGCGACGCCGAAGTGCTCAAGGTCTTCGGAATCCCGCGCATCGGCAAGATCGCCGGCTGCGCAGTCCGCAACGGTGTCATCACCCGGGGCTCGAAGGTCCGGTTCCTCAGAGATGGAGTCATCATCTGGAAGGGCGCGATCAACTCGCTCCGCCGGGAGAAGGACGACGTCCGGGAGGTCCGCGCCGGCTTCGAGTGCGGCATCGGACTCTCCGACTTCCAGAACCTCCAAGAGGGCGACGTCATCGAGACCTATGAGGAGAGGGAAATCCCTCGGGTTTAGGTGCCTAGTCAGCCGGAATAGTCACGGTATTGCCACATTCGGCCTCCGTTGGAGGTTGATACTGGAGTGACGGGCTCAAGAGAGGGCTGACATGACTCGCGCGAGGCGCAGGGAATCCCAGACGCAGGGCGGACGAAGCTTTCCCCGCACGGCCCGCGTCGGCGCGCTGCTGCGCGAGGTCGTGGCCGAGGAGCTGGAGAAGGTGGCCGACGAGGACGAGCGTCTCGGTCTTCTCACGGTGACCGCCGTCGAGCCCGACCCCGACTTCCGCCACGCCACCGTCCTGCTCGCGTCGGTCAGTGAGGAGACGGCAGAGTTGTTGGAGGAACACCGCTACCGGCTACAGGCCGCGATCGGCCGTCAGGTGAGGCTGAAGCACACCCCGCAGCTGAGTTTCGAAGCCGACCCCGCCATCGCCGCGGGCTCCCGGGTGGAGGCCGTTCTCCACGAGATCCACGCGACGCGAGGCCAGCTTTCCGATCGGCCAGGAGCAAGAGATGTCGATCCAGCCGACTGAGCTGAGCCGAGCCGTAGAGGCGATTCGCAGCGCGAGTTCGCTGTCGCTCGCGTGCCATCAGAACCCCGACGGCGACGCCCTGGGATCGATGCTGGCTATGTACCACCTGGCTCGTGCCAGCGGCAAAGACGCCATCGCGTCGTGGCCTTCGCCCTTTGTCGTGGCTCCGCATTACCGGTACCTCCCGGGCCTGGAGCAGGCGACGAAGCCCGGCGACTACCCCGAGCGACCCGAATTGATGATCACATTCGACTGCGGATCGATGGGCCGTCTCGGCGAGCTCGCGTCCAACGCGCTTCGCGCCCAGACCCTGCTCGTGATCGACCATCACCGCACCAACGACAATTTCGGTTCGATCAACCTCATCGACGTCGACGCGGCCGCCACGGCGGTGGTGGTACGGCAACTGGTCAAGGCACTCGGCTGGGACCTCACTCGCGACGCGGCGCTCTGTCTCTACACCGGTCTTGTCACCGATACTGGGCGGTTCCAGTACGAGACGACCACGCCGGCCGTCTTCGGGCTGGCGCAGGAGCTGGCGGGCTTCGACCTTCCACTGGCGGACATGACGCGTCAGCTCTTCGAAGAGCACCGTTTCGCATACATCAAGCTCGTGGCCATGGCGCTCGAGCGGGCACAGCTCGACAGGGACCTCAGCTTCGTGTGTACGTGGGTGACGCTCGACGACATGGCGCGGTTCGGGGTGGAGACGGATGAAATGGAAGGGATGATCGACCTTGTGCGCCGCACCGCCGAGGCGGAGGTTTCGTGCGTCGTGCGAGAGACCGCGTCCGGAGTGAAGGTTTCCCTTCGCTCACTCACCGATCTCGACGTCGGCGCGATCGCTATGGGCTTGGGTGGTGGAGGCCACCGACACGCCGGGGGCTTCGAGTCGAAGGACACGATTGAAGACTCCCTTGCCCTGGTGCGGGCCGCCGTCTCCCGGGCCACCCGCCGCGCCTGACCCTTCCTGACTGTCTCCCCTGAACAAGGAAGCCAGCCCCGACGGCCTGGTGGTCGTCGACAAGCCGGCCGGATGCACATCCCACGACGTGGTGGCGCGGTGCCGCCGGGCGTTTCGGACCAAACGCGTGGGCCACGCGGGCACTCTCGATCCCGCGGTCACCGGTGTGCTCGTGGTCGCCGTCGGACGCGCGACCCGGTTAGTTCGCTACATCGGTTCCCACCCGAAGTCGTATGTAGGCGAAGTCGCGTTGGGAACTTCGACTTCCACCCTCGACGCGGCAGGGGAGGAGACGGGTCGCGCCGACATGTCGGGGGTCACGCTCGATCAGGTGCGGGCCGCGGCCGCGACGCTGACGGGTGCCATTAGGCAAGTCCCACCGATGGTTTCCGCCGTGCGGGTTGGCGGTAGGCGGTTGCATGAAATGGCGCGCGAGGGAATCGAGGTCGAGCGGGCCGCTCGGCCGGTGACGGTTCATCGCTTCGACGTGATCGAGGAGGTCGAACCCGGAGTGCTGCGGATCGAGGTGGACTGCTCGTCCGGAACCTTCGTGCGCTCCCTGGCCGCGGACCTGGGCACCGCTCTGGGCGGACACGCTCACCTCAAGTCGCTGCGCCGGACCGCGGTGGGGCCCTTCGTCGAAGCGGAGGCTGTGCCGCTGGCCGACCTGGAAGTGCGGGGAGCCGGCGTTCTCCTCGCTGCGGCTGAGGCCGTGCGCGGGATGCAGGCGGTCACCCTCGACGAGAGTCAGACCGCGGACATTCGCCACGGCAGGCGGTTGGCAGCCGCGTCCGTTGGGGCTGGGCAATCGAGCGGGCCATGGGCCGCCTTCGCCTCGACTGGCGATCTCGTTGCCGTGTGCCGGAACGACGATGGACGGTTCCAGCCGGAGGTCGTGCTTTCGGGCTAGCCCGGCCGGACCACCGGGCCCGACAGAATGGCCCGGTGAACGGGCAGGTGATCACTATCGGCGTGTACGACGGGGTCCACCTCGGCCACCGCGCCCTGATCGCCGAGACGTGCTCCGTTGGCAAGCGGCTGGGACTGCCGGCGGCGGTGCTCACCTTCGATCGGCATCCCGCGCAACTGGTAGCCCCCGACAAGGCGCCCTGTCTCCTGACGGACCTCCAACAAAAGGTTGAGCTGCTTCGGACGACGGGCGTGGACTCCGTGGACGTGCTCGCCTTCGACGAGGAACGCCGCCAGGAGTCGGCGGAGGACTTCGTCCGCGAAATTCTGGGGGGTCGCATGTCGGCCCGCGCCGTTGTCGTCGGGAGCGACTTCCACTTCGGTCACGCGCGCCGGGGAAACGTGGACTTGTTGCGAGAGATGGGCCGGACGCTGGGCTTCGAGGTTCACGGCCTGCACCTGGTGGCCGGGCCCGACGGTGAGGTCGTGTCCTCGACTCGCGTACGGCGGCTCCTGGCCGATGGCGATGTTGCCGGCGCGGCTCGCCTGCTCGGACGCGACCACGAGGTGCGTGGCACGGTCATCAGAGGCGATGGTCGGGCGCGGGATCTCGGCGCACCCACGGCCAATATCGAAGTAGCCACCGACGTCTGCCTTCCGGCCGAGGGGATCTACGCGGGCTGGCACGAGCGCCCCGACGGAGCGCTATCCCCCGCGGCCATCTCCCTCGGCCGGCGCCCGACCTTCTACGGACCGGAGGGAGCGCTGGTGCTCGAGTCACACTTGCTCGACTTCGACGGGTCTCTCTATGGCGAGGCAGCAAAGGTGCGCTTCGCCAAGCGACTGCGTGGCCAGCAGCGGTACGACGACGTGGACGAGCTGCGCAAGCAGATGGCTGCCGACCTCGAAGATGCCCGCACCGCACTGGCAGGGGCGTCGTCGTGAGCGCCCCCATGGCCGATCTGGCGTTCGCCGACGTGCCCGCCGCGGAGGATGTGGTTGCTTCGGCCGAAGCGGTGGCGACGGCCATCGAGGCCGGAGCGGTTCAAGACGCCGACATGGCGAAGCCGGCCGGTTCTCTGGCCTGGAGCTGTGGGGAGACGCTGGCGCACATGTGCGATGCGGTCGGCTGGTACGCGGCCAACCTGGCCCGGCGTTCGACCACGAGTTCGGGCTATCCCGACGCGCCCACGTCATGGCCAGTGGCAGACCTGGTCGACGTGCTGCGATCCGCGGCCGCAGTTCTCGCCGCAGTGGTTCGCGACGCAGCGTTGTCGGATAGAGGCCATCACTCCTGGGGTGTCGCAGACCGATCCGGGTTCGCGGCGATGGGTTGCGACGAAATTCTCGTGCACGGCTACGACCTCGCCCAGGGGTTGGGCTTCGAGTTCTCGCCGCCGGCGCAATCGGTCGAGCGCACGCTGCGTCGCCTCTTTCCGTGGGCACCCGGTGCCGACGAGGCCGACCCCTGGGACGCACTGCTCTGGGCCAACGGCCGCATCCCCCTCGGCGACCGACCGCCAGAAACCAAGTGGCTGTGGCACTGCGCGCCGCTCAACGACTGGAACGGCGAAATCCGTCGCTGGAAGCCGCGGAACTAGTCCCAGAAGACGAGCCGCCGCATCCGACGGATCAGCCAAGCCCTGACCCGTTGGACGCCGCGGGTCGGGAGTGGGCGGGCTCACCCGGTTGTGGACTGGGTGAAGCCGCCCAGTCAAAGGATCGGGTCGGAGTGGGCGGGCTCACCCGGTTGTGGACTGGGTGAAGCCGCCCAGTTGAAGGTGCTGCTCGGAGCGGCCGGATCACCGGGCAGGTCAGTTGAAGCGCGACCCGCCGAGCTGGCGGTGGATTCTCGGCTCCATCCGGCACTCTTTGGGTATGCGCCGTCGTCTTGTTGCCGGGCTCTTGCTGACCGCACTGCTCGGTAGTTGCGGAACACCGGACGACCAGGTCACCAGCGGGAGCACCACGACCGCTGCGCCCGGGGCGGGATGGGAGCAACTCCCTCCCTCTCCTCTCTCGCCCCGCGGCGGCGCAGTTCTCGTCACCCTCGACGACGGTCGGCTCTTAGTAGTGGGGGGCGACACCTGGCCGGGATGCCACGACACCCTGGTCGTGCCCCAGGACGGCCCGCCCGGCCGCCCGCTACCGCTGCCTCCGGAGCATCGTCCCGTGCGAGGGTCATCTCGACGTCCGCCGCGGCGATGAGCTGCGTGGGTCCGGAGAAGGAGACGCGCTTGCGCGATGGAGCGATCCTCGACTCGTCATCCGGCGAGTGGAAGCCCATCTCCGAAGCACCAGCACCTCTGGCGGACCCGACGCGACCAGTGGTCATCGACGACGTCGCTTACTTCTGGGCCTGGCC
>DATLBX010000140.1:0-2723 GCA_035526705.1 Acidimicrobiales bacterium
CGTGCTGGTCGTGATGGACTGGCGCCTGGCGCTCGTCGCCTTCGCCGTCCTCCCGCTCATCGTCCTGGTGACCCAGTGGTTCCGGCGCCACGTGCGCGACTCGTATCGCACCGTCCGCACCTGGATCGCCCGCATCAACGCCTTTCTCCAGGAACACATCACCGGGATGTCCACCGTGCAGCTGTTCCGCCGCGAGCAGCGCAGCTACGAGCGCTTCGACGAGATCAATCGCGCCCACCGCGACGCCAACATCGAATCGATCTTCTATTACGCGGTGTTCTACCCGGCGATCGAAGTCATCGGCGCCCTGGCCTCGGCGCTGATCATCTGGTACGGCGGCGGCTGGACAATGCAGGGGACGCTGACGCTGGGGGCGCTGGTGGCCTTCCTCCAGTACTCGCAGCGCTTCTTTCGCCCGATCAGCGACATGTCGGAGAAGTTCAACGTCCTCCAGGCGGCGATGGCCTCCTCCGAGCGCATCTTCACGCTGCTCGATACGGAGGTGACGATTACGTCGGGGCTCGGGACTCGGGACTCGGGACTCGTTAATACAGAGATCGCCGGGAAGGCGTCGCCTGGCGCGTCGGTGCCCACCAACGCATCGTTTCCGAGTGCCGGATCCCGGATCCCGGATCCCGAGTCCCGTGTTAAGGGCGAAGCCCGCCGTCCAGGCCACATCTCCTTCGACCACGTCTGGTTCGCATATGCCGGCGAGGACTACGTCCTGCGGGATGTCTCGTTCGAGGTCCGTCCAGGCGAGCGCCTCGGTGTCGTGGGGGCGACCGGGGCCGGGAAGTCGACGTTGATCAACCTGCTGTTGCGGTTTTACGACGTCAGCAAAGGGCGCATCCTGGTGGACGGTGTGGACATTCGCGAGATGGCGCTGGATGACCTGCGCGCGATGTTCAGCCTGGTGCTGCAGGATGTCCATCTGTTCTCAGGGACCATCGCGGCCAACATCCGGCTGGGGCGGACCTCGATCTCTGACGCGCAGGTCCGGGCCGCGGCGGAGGCGGTGCACGCGGACGGCTTCATCCGGCGTCTGCCGCTTGGTTACGAGAGCGCCGTAGCGGAGCGCGGCGCGACGCTGTCGGTGGGGCAGAAGCAGCTGCTCTCGTTCGCGCGGGCCCTGGCGTTCGATCCCCGCATCCTGATCCTCGACGAAGCCACGGCGAGCGTCGATACCGAGACCGAACTGATCATCCGCGACGCGCTGCAGGTCCTGATGTCGGGGCGGACGACGATCGCCATCGCGCACCGGCTCTCGACGATTCAGGACATGGACAACATCCTGGTGCTCCACCGCGGCACACTACGGGAGTCAGGCACCCACCAGGCGTTGCTGGCCCAGCGCGGCATCTACTACAAGCTCTATCAGCTGCAATACAAGGATCAGGAATCCCCAGGACGTCACGACCTGGCCGAGGCGGCCGGGGCCAGAGACTAGGCCCTCCGCCAACACCCCTCCGAAACGGGCGCTTCATATATTCGGCCAGCTGTGCTATACCACCGGGCACAGCGCGGCAATATCCACTCGCAAACTTGGAGGTACATCATGACGACCGATCCAAGGGTGAGGGCGCTCGTGTCGGTGTTCGTCGTTCTGTTCTGCGCTTCGGCTTCTGCCCGGGCCGCAACCATCACCAGCGTCGTGGTGACGGCCAATGGAGTCACCTACAACTCTGGCAGTGTCGGCTGGTCGTTCCCCGTCACCCTCCTGCCGGGTCAGGACCTGGTCCTGACACAGAATTTCCAGGGTGTGCCCAACAATTCGAGCAGCTACAACTTCGACGTCAGCGACGGGGATGCATCGGTTCTCCCCTTCATTCCCGAGATCGCCATCACCGCTGATGGGGTCACGACGATCTTCAGCGACACCCACCAGGTTCTCAACGTCAAGAATCAAGGATCGGTCGGTCTCGAGCAGAACGAAGCGCAGAACTACGGCGCCGCACTCGTCGGCCCGGGATACTCGGTCTTCCTGGGTTACGCGGACAGTCTCCACACCGGCGTGTGCGGCGGGTATGCCTCGTCGCTTGGACTGCTGGGTTCGTCCACCTGTTTCCCGTCGCCCTTCAGTGGCGCGACGTTCTTTCAGGGCAGGCCGGCGGTGAACCCCTTTGTTCTGGACCCGACCCCGTTGCGCTGCCTGGCAGACGGGTCCGCCACCTGCTACGAGGGGGGTGTGATTCGGATCGTCGTGCCCCAGGCCGTCACCGTGCCGGAACCCGCCACTGCAACGCTGATGCTGACCGGCCTTGCGGCTTTGTATGCCAGGCGTCGCAGCCAACTGCGGAAGGTTTGACCGGTACTGGATACGCTCGACTGCCGGGTGGCTGGTGTCGACCGACCGATGCTCGAACGGATCGCCGTGCGGCGACATACACGCGGAGGGAGCGCCGGCCTACTCGGAATTGGCGGGGGAGGTAGCGGGATCGGGGATCGAAGGCACACCGCCGCCGGTCCCCGGTCCTACCTGACGTCGTGTCGACGGAAGACGCGATCGATGATCCGCTGGCTCGTCGCGCGCGGGTTCCAGCCAAGCCGGACGACGGTGACCGCGGCGTCGCGGCGGCCGAGCGCGAGCGCCTCGGTGCAGTTCCACATGTACAGATCGAGCTCGCGGCCCTGGACCTCGGGGCCGGTGTCCATGATGGTGTAGACGCCGTTGTGGCGGTCGTCGAGGCGATCGACCTGGATGATTGAGCCGACCGGCAGGACCT
>DATLBX010000141.1:0-41321 GCA_035526705.1 Acidimicrobiales bacterium
TCTTGGCCGTCACGGCGGTACTGGGGGCCACCTTTCTCGGCAACACCTACCAGCAGTCCAATCTTGTTTCGACGGTGCTGTTCGAGTTGTTGGCTGCCGGGCTGCTCACCGTCCCACTGGTACCGGCACTGGTCGCGCGTCCGGACGACGGGCCGAGACTCCTCGGTGCGCTGTGGGGTTTGAGTCTTCTGGTCCTGGGTGTCCTCGCTCTCATTTTGGCGGCGTTGGGCCGGCCGGTGATGGCCGCGCTCACCTCGACGGCACCTCCGGAGGTCGCTTCGCAGCAGGCGGCCCTGGGTGCGTTTCTTCTCTGGTTCTTCGCTCCGCAGCTCGTCCTTTACGCCGCCGGCGCAATCACGAGCGCGTACCTGAACGCCCGCGGCCGATTCTCCGCCGCCGCCGCCGGCCCCGTCGCCAACAACGTGGTGGTGATGGCGACCATGGGCACCTTCTATCTGGTCGAGGGCCCGCATCCGTCGCTGATGGTGAGCACGGCGGGCAAGCTGGTTCTGGGCATCGGCACGACTCTCGGTGTGGCCGCGATGAGCGCGCTGCCCGCGATCGCGGCGGCGCGCAATGGGCTCCGCCTCCGCCCCACGGTGGATTGGCGCGAGCCGATGGTGGCCGCGGTGGCGCGCGAAGGAATGTGGGCCGGAGCGTTGATCGGCGCGCAGCAGGTGCTCCTGGCAGCCACCCTGATTCTGGCCAACCGGATCGAGGGGGGCGTGGTTGCCACCCAGCTGGCCTTCACGTTCTTCCTGCTGCCCCACGCCCTCCTCGCCCATCCGATCTACACGTCGGCATTCCCGACTCTCGCCGCCCATGCGGCCGCCGATGATCGAGAGGCGTTTCGCTCTGACATAGCAAAGGCCGTGAAACGTCTCTTCGTCGTGTTGCTACCGGCCGCGGTTGTCTTGGCGCTGGCCGGCGAATTCGTACTCCGGATGCTGCGTATCGGGGCGTTCGAGCAAGCGGGGGTCGAACTGACTGCCAGCGCGCTCCGCGCCTATTGCGTCGGGTTGGTCGCCTACGGCGTCTTCATGCTGCTTTGTCGATCTTGGGCCGCTCTCGGCGAAACCCGCGTCGCCGGCCTGGTGGCGATGACCACCGCCGTGGGCGGCGGGGCTGCGATGATCCTGTTGAGTTCGGTTACGAGCGGTGCCGCCGTAGTGAGCGGTCTGGCTCTGTCGCACTCGATAACCATGACCGTCGCTGCCCTCCTGCTGGGAGTACTACTGATGCGAAGGCTCCGAACGTGACCACCGTCGCGCTGGTGCCTGCGTTCAACTCTCAAGCCTCCGTTGGCTCAACCGTCGCGGCGCTGCTCGATTTTGTCGACGAGGTCGTCGTGATCGATGACGGCTCTGACGACTTGACGGGTGCCGCGGCCACCGATGCTGGGGCCGCAGTGCTCAGGCTCGATCGCAACCAAGGGAAGGCCGGTGCCGTCGGGGCGGGCGTCGAGGCCCGACCGTCAGCGGACATGTACCTGCTGGCAGATGCGGACCTCGGCGCCACCGCGGCGGGTCTGCGGGTTCTACTGGGGCCGGTGTCGTCGGGCTCCGCCGACATGACGATCGGCATTCTTCCCTCGGCGGGGGGCCGAGGAGGCTTCGGCATGGCCCGGAACTTGGCGGCCTGGGGGATCGAGCGTGCCACGCGATGGAGGCCGGACGCGCCCTTGTCGGGGCAACGGGCCGTGCGCGGCCCACTCCTGCGAGCCCTGTTCGCCCTCACTCCGCCTGGACAGCGGTTCGGGCTCGAAACCGCGCTCTCGATCGATGCCCTGGAGCAGGGCGCACGGCTTGTCGAAGTCCCCATCGAAGCGGATCATCGCCATCGGGGCCGGAGCCTCGCGGGGTTCGCGCATCGCGGCCGCCAAGCGGCTGACATCCTGGGAGCGCTGTGGCCGAGGCTGACGTCGCGGCGGCTCCGGATCGCGTTGATGATCGCCGCGTTCCTCGCTGCCGTCACGCTTTCCCACGTGGCCGGCAAGGCGGCAGAGCCCGCGAGCCAACCCCTGACCGAGGGCAGGCTGCGAGGTCCGATTCTTCTCGTGGGCCTGCCGGGCGTGCGGATCGACGACCTGGACGCAATGCCGAACTTGTCACGGCTGGCGCGGCAAGGAGCGCTCGGCGCGCTGACTGTCAGAACCCGGACGGGCTATCCCACGAGCACCGAGGGCTATGCGAGCCTGGGCGCGGGCTCGCGCGTCGACGCGGAAACCCCCGCGGGGCTGGCGTTCAACAGTGGTGAGCCGCTGGAGGGCGGAGTGGCGCGCGATGCCCTGGGACGCCGTGCTGGGGCTACCCCCGGGGGTGAGGTGGTCGTCGTCGGGGCCCCGTCGGCGGCGCGACAGGCCGGCGAAAGGGCTTCCAGCCTCCCCGGAGCGCTGGGCGCGGCGGTCCATGGCGCGGGCCTCGCGACCGCGGTCATCGGTAACGCGGACACTCACCGGCCCCGGCTGATCGACGACCCGCAACTGGGCCCAACCAACCCGGAGGAGCCGGAAGTCCCCGACGTTTCGAGGCCGGCCGCGGTCGCGCTCATGGATTACGCGGGAGGTGTCGATCTCGGGCGGGTCGACGCGGGCCTGCTGATGGCGGACGCTGCCGCCCCGTTCGGGTTGCGGTCCGACCCTGAGGAGATGGTTGCCGCGGTTTCGGACGCGGTGGGGCGGGGCGCGGACCTTCTGCTGGTCGATCCGGGGGACATGGACCGAGCCCAGGCTTTCGCCGATCTGGTCACCGACCGGCAGGCCGAAGCCCATCGGATGAACTCGCTGGCACGCACCGACGGACTTCTCCCCCGGATCATCGACGCGGTGGGCTCAGACGCGACCGTGGTCGTCTTCGGGGTGACGCCACCGGCGCCCGATTGGCACCTGACCCCGCTCGTGATTCGGGGGCCGTCCATTAGGCCGGGAACGTTGGTCCACTCGCCCTCTACGCGGCGGCCCGGAGTAGCGGCTCTAACTGATCTGGCTCCGACCGTGCTCGACCTGCTCGGGACGGATCGGCCGGCCGGGATGATCGGGCGCCCGCTGCGGGCGGCGAGTGGCGTCGCCGCCGATCCTGGGTCCCGTCTATCCGAGCTGTCGAAGATCGATCGCGTCGCGTCCTACCGAGAACGGATATACCTCGGCACGACGATGGGGTACATCGCATTCCAGGCGCTGCTCTATCTACTGGCCCTCTTCGTTTTCCTCCGATTCGGAGGTCGCGGCCCTGCCGCCACCGCCCTTCGTCTGGGCGTGCTGGCCGTTGCGGGTCACCCGGTAGCGACTTTCCTGCACCGCCAAATTCCCGGCGTCGAGGAATGGGGTTGGGCCGGGGTCGTCGTATTGGTGGCGCTCGATTTGATCTTGGGTGCGCTGGCGCTGGCTCTCGGCCGGCGCCGGTCGCTCGCGCCGATCGGTTGGATTGCCGCGGCGACGATTGCCGTGCTCGTCGCGGACGTGGCGTCGGGCGCGCATATGCAGATGTCGAGCCTGCTCGGCTACTCCTTCCACTCCGCCGGGCGCTTCACCGGGTTCGGGAACCAGGCTTTCGCCGTGTTGGCATCGACGACGATCCTCGCCGGGGCCATCCACGTCCACTACGCGCCCCGCCGTGGTGAAGCGCTCGTGTCGACGGGGCTCCTGTTCCTGTTCGTGGCGATCATCGACGGGTCGCCCACCCTGGGGAGTGACGTGGGCGGGATCCTGACGATGGTTCCGGTATTCGGACTGACGTGGTTTGCAATTGCCGGTCGAAAGCTCTCCTGGAGAGCGGTCGGCACGGCCTTCGCGCTGACCCTGTTGGCAGTCGGCCTGGCGGCTGGTGTGGACTTCGCGCGGCCCGCCGAGTCGCGCACACACCTCGGTCGCCTTGTGGCGGCTGTGGTCGACGGCGGCCCGGCCCCGTTGCTGGAGATCGTGGGCCGAAAGGCCGCAGCCAACCTCCGCACCTGGGGCTCACCGTGGGTGTGGGGTCTGGCGGTACTGGCAATCAGCCTGATCACCGTCTTGGTGGTGGATCGCAACTGGCATCGCGTCCTGCCGACGGGATCGGCGCTGCGCGCCGGCGCCCTCGGGACTGTCGCTGCGGGAATCCTTGGCTACGCGGCCAACGACAGTGGGGTGGTGGTTGCCGCTCTGATCCTGGTGTACCTCGGACCCTTCCTGACGATCGTGGCGCTGGACCGCGACAGCGCATCGCTCGAGATGCCACCGGTCGCTCCAGCCGAGCGACCGGTGCGATTGGTGACGTAGGTGAACAGCGATTGGGTAGGCGTGTCGGCAGCCTGCGCCGCGGGACTAGGGGCCGGCTGGGTCGCGTGGGTCGTACTGCAGCCGGTGTTCGGCTCGCCGGTTCTGGCCCGCCGCAACTTCCGGGATCGCGAACTGGCCGTCGGGGGCGGATTGGCATTGGTCGTAGCCGTGATCGGGGTCGCGGCGGTTGCCTCGGCCGCTCAGGTGGGGCGAAGCGGACGCGGCCTGGCTCGGGCGGAGTCGGCCCTCCTCGTCGTGGTCCTGGGCTTCGGCCTGCTGGGGTTCGTCGACGACGTCGTCGGTTCGGGCCGGGACCGCGGCTTTCGCGGCCACTTGCGCGAACTGTCTCGGGGCCGGCTGACCGCCGGCGGCTTGAAGTTGTTCGGGGGCGGTTGCGTCGCGATTTTGGCCGTTCATTACGCGGGGTCTGCGTCGCTCGGTGCGCTTCTCCGCGACGCCGCCCTGATCGCGCTCTGCGCCAACCTGGCGAACCTCTTCGATCTCGCCCCGGGGCGGGCCATAAAGACCGCGGCGATTGCCGGTCTGATGCTGGTTGTCGCGACGAGAGCCGACGTTCTTCTGCGGGGAGTTGCCGTAGTCGTCGGATCCGCTCTGGGCCTTCTCTGGCCCGACCTGCGGGAGCGGCTGATGCTCGGAGATACAGGCGCCAATCCTCTGGGCGCGGCGGTCGGACTCGGGATAGTGCTGGTCTGCGCTCCGTCTACCCGGCTCATCGTTCTCGCGGCGCTGGCCCTGCTGAACCTGGCCAGCGAGTTCGTGTCATTCAGCCGGGTGATCGCCGCGGTGCCGCCGTTGCGCTGGTTCGATGGGGTAGGACGACTGCGATGAAACGAGCTGTGGTGTTGCTCACCTTGATGGCCGTCGTGATCGGCGGCGCGATCTTCTACGTGGGACGGCCTCGGGGAGAGACGCGGGTCGAGCGTTCGACTCGCGGCGCTCCTGGAGTATTCGACGGAGACGGCCGGGTGGCGGGCGGTGCCGGCCGGGCTCAGTTCAACGCAGCCGGCACCCGGCTCGTGGTGGTGAGTTCCGAGGGCGTCGGCATCGTCGAGGAGGGCGAGGTCCGACTCATCACCCCACCCCAAGCGGCGATCGCCGACGCCGGATGGCTGACCGGTACAACGGACGTCGCCGTCGTCCAGTCGCCGGTGGCGGATCGGATCGCGCTGATCAACCTGGACGGGACCGAGACCGGGTTCGTGCCGCTCAGTCCGTCTTTGGAGGTCGGTTCCGGTCACGGGTTGGCCGTGGACACCGAACGCCGCCGCGCCGTAATCGGCATCGAGCGACGTCCCTCGCTCGAGCCGTTGCAACTCCATTTGGTGATGGTGGATCTGAAAACCGGGCAGAGCCATGACCTGACTCCGCCGGGAGGACCTGACGAGTCCGGACCGTTTTGGCTCGACGACTCGAGAATTCTCTTCACGCGCGTCGACGGCGCGGACTCGAAAGCCGTTGTACTGAACCTGGGGGACGGCACGGAGAAGGTGGTTGCCGTCAACGCGAAGGCGGTGGGAGCGATCGCAGGCGCGCCCGTATTCGTGAGCAACGGCCGGGTGTCGGCTGATGTCGGCGCAGATCCGCAGATCCTCTACACGCTGAAATCCGGCGAGGCGGTCGTCGCCGTTGATCCGGTGGGGGGGCGATTGGCGTTATCGGAATCGAGCCCCACGGGATCTCGGCTGCGGGCTCAGGACGTGGCGCAACTCGAGCGGAACTAGATCGGACAAGCGCAGGGCGAGGCGTCGCACTTCGGACACCCGGCCCGGTGCCGCTCGACGGCTTCGTCGAGCGAAACCCCTAACTGCGCGGCGAGCGACGCCACCCACGCGAGCACGTCGCCAAGCTCGTGAACCTGCTCTGAGCGCGTCCCCTTGCGGGCGGCGCGAGCCAGCTCGCCGACCTCCTCCGCGAGGTGGGCCACGGTGGCCGCCAGCCCACGCGAGCGGTCCCGCTCGCCGTACGTGCGCTCCATCACCCGCTGAAACTCGTCCATGTCCACGCTCTCAAGCTATGGACCTGCGGCGATGCGAAACAGCCGCGCCGGTCCGCGATGCCGACAGACGGCGCGGTAGCATGTTGTCCCGTGGCTGATCACACGGAGACGCAGGACCCGCCCGTCAAGCACATCTTCGTCACGGGTGGTGTGTCCAGCTCCCTCGGCAAGGGCATCACCGCCTCGGCGCTGGGTCGCCTGCTGAAGGCCAGAGGCCTGCGGGTCACCATGCAGAAACTCGACCCCTACATCAACGTCGACCCGGGCACGATCAACCCGTTCGAGCACGGCGAGGTCTTCGTCACCGAGGATGGCGGCGAGACCGACCTCGACCTCGGTCACTACGAGCGCTTCATCGACGTCAGTCTCCACCGTGACTCCAACGCGACGACTGGCTCCATCTATTCGTCGGTGATCGCGCAGGAGCGCCGCGGAGATTTCCTCGGCAAGACCGTGCAGGTGATTCCACACGTCACCAACGAGATCAAGGATCGGATCCGACGACTCGCCACGGATGAGTTCGATGTCGTCATCACCGAGGTCGGGGGCACGGTTGGCGACATCGAGATCCTTCCGTTCCTGGAAGCCATTCGCCAGTTCCGCAACGACGTGGGCCGCGACAACGTCTGCTACATCCATCTGACGTTGGTGCCCTATATCGGGCCCTCTGCCGAGCAGAAGACCAAGCCGACCCAGCACTCCGTCACCGAGTTGCGCAGCCGCGGCATCCTCCCCGACGTCATTGTCTGCCGATCCGCGGAACCGATCGGTGCCGACATCAAGCGGAAGATCTCCAACCAGTGCGACGTGCCGATCGAGGCTGTCATCAGCGCGGTCGACGCCCGCAATCTCTATGCCGTCCCGCTGGTTCTGCACGGCGAAGGTCTCGACGACCAGGTATGCAAGATCCTGCGCTTCGATCAGCCACACCACGCCCCGGATCTAGAGGCTTGGGAGCGCGTCGTGGCGCGCGTCGAGGCGGCCGACAGGCCCGTGAAGGTGGGGATCGTCGGCAAGTACGTCGCCTACCCGGACGCGTACCTGTCGGTCGTCGAGTCCCTGCGCCACGCCGGCTTCGCCATGGGTGCCGCCGTCGAGGTCGAATGGATCGAAGCCGAGGAGATCACCGGCCTTCTGGCGGGGGAGCGGTTGTCCCACCTGGACGGGATCGTCCTGCCCGGAGGCTTCGGCGAGCGCGGGGTCGAAGGCAAGATCGCCGCAGCGAAGTGGGCGCGCGAGAACTCGATGCCTTGCCTCGGCCTCTGTTTGGGCCTTCAGGTGATGGTGATCGATTTCGCGCGGAACGTCGCGGAGCTCGAAGCCGCCAACTCGCGGGAGTTCGACGAGGACGCCCCGCATCACGTCATCGACCTCATGGACGAGCAGCGCGAGGTGGTGGAGAAGGGCGGCACCATGCGGCTCGGGCTCTACCCCGCGCGACTCCGCGACGGCACGCGAGTTGGCAAGGCATACGGCGAAGAAGTCGTTTACGAGCGGCACCGGCATCGGTACGAGGTGAACCCCCGATACCGCCACCGCCTGGAGGAGGCCGGGCTGGTCTGCTCCGGAACGTCGCCCGACGACCGGCTGGTCGAGATGATCGAGCTGGATGGACACCCCTGCTGGATCGGAACGCAGGCCCACCCCGAATTCAAGAGCCGCCCCGAACGGGCGCACCCCCTCTTCGTAGAGCTCATGTCCGCCGCGCTGGAGCGCGCCGAAGGCCGCAACCCCCACCTGCTCTCGCTCTAGCTGGCTCCTCCGCCTTCGGCTCGTCGCGGTGCGGCGGGGTCCCCATCCCCGCCGCGCGGGTGAAAGCCGGGGAACAGACACACTCACGCGCTCGCTGGCTCCTCCGCCTTCGGCACGGCGCCGAGGTGCGATAGTTACGACGTGATCCTGGGCGTGCCCACCGAGGTCAAGACCGCGGAAGCCCGCGTCGCGATGACTCCCGATGGGGTCCGCGAGTTGGTGGCGCATGGCCACACGGTGCTGGTGCAGTCGGGTGCGGGGGAGGGCTCTTCCCTGACCGATGCCGACTTTGCGGCCGCGGGGGCGACGCTGGTTCCCACCGCGGCCGACGCGTGGGGCGCAGAGATGGTGGTGAAGGTGAAGGAGCCGCAGGAGGACGAGTTGCCCTTCCTACGCGACTCGCTGACTCTGTTCACGTACCTGCACCTCGCGGCCTACCCCGATGTGGGCAAGGCCTTGCTGGCATCGGGCACCACTTCGCTCGCCTACGAGACCGTGCAGCTCGACAATGGAGCGCTGCCGCTGCTGGCACCCATGAGCGAAGTCGCCGGGCGAATGGCGACGCAGGTGGGAGCCAACCTGCTCGAGCGCCCGAACGGGGGTCGCGGGGTGCTTTTGGGCGGAGTGCCCGGAGTCCGCCCGGCCCGAGTGGTGGTGCTGGGAGCGGGCAACGTGGGATGGAACGCGGCGTGGATCGCTCAGGGCATGGAGGCCGAGGTCTGGCTGCTCGACAAGAACCTGGACCGCCTGCGCTTCGTCGACCAGATTCACCAGGGCCGGATCATGACGCTGGCATCGAACCGCGGCGCAGTCGAGCGGGCGGTGGCCGAAGCAGATCTGGTGATCGGCGCCGTGCTCGTAGCCGGCGGCCGCGCCCCGATGGTGGTAACCGACGACATGGTGAGGGGCATGAAGCGCTCCGCCGTGATCATCGATGTCGCGGTCGACCAGGGCGGCTGCATCGAGACGACCCACGAGACGACCCACATCGCTCCGACCTATGAGGTGCACGGCGTGCTCCATTACGCGGTCGGCAACATGCCCGGCGCGGTGCCACACACTTCGACCTACGCACTGACCAACGCCACGCTCCCCTACATCGTCGAGGTGGCCAACCTCGGCGTGCGCGGTGCGGTCACCGAGGACCCCGCGCTCCTCGGAGGCCTTTCCACGGTCGCGGGCCAGGTGACCAACGAAGCAGTTGCCGACGCGCTCGGTGTGGAGTTCACCGAGCCCCTGAAGATCCTCATCTGAACCCACCGGCTTGAGTCCGAGGCAGAGACGCGCGGAACTCGACGATCTCCTATCTCCTGACAGCCAGGAATTCCTGAGCTGGCTGTCCGAGCGGGGACGGTCTCCCAACACCGTCGAGGCGTACCGCCGAGACCTCGGCACATACGAGGCGTGGCTGATCGAGCAGCAGCTCACGCTGCCGGAAGTGACAACCCGCGACATTGAGGTGTACGTGGACCACCTTCGAACTGCCAACCTCGAAGTCGATCCGGAGCAGCCGGTCCGGGCGCGCAAACCGCGGTCGGTGGCACGTTCCCTGGCGGCGGTCCGTGGGTTGCACCGTTTCCGCCTGGACGAGCTGGGGGCGACCGTCGATCCGACCGCGGAGGTCGGCGCACCGCACTTGCCCCAGTCGATACCCAAAGCCCTGACCGAGGACGAGGTGGCCGGCCTGCTCGCCGCGGTAGGCACCGACAGCCCCAGCGCCCTCCGCGACAGGGCCATCCTCGAGGTCCTCTACGGCACCGGAGTCCGAATCTCGGAGCTGGTCGGCCTGTCGATGGGCGATATGGACCTGGAGTCGGCGACCATTCGAGTGCTCGGAAAGGGCTCCAAGGAGCGCATCGTCCCGCTCGGGCGTTTCGCCGCATCGGCGTTGGGCGACTGGCTGGGACCCGCCGGCCGGCCGAAGCTGGAGCCCAAACGGTGGGCCCGCCGTGGCGACGCAGAGGCCGTCTTTCTCAACACGCGCGGTGGCCGGCTCAGCCGGGCCGGTGCCTGGGGCGTGGTTCGCCGGTACGGCGACCGTGCGGGGCTTGGCAACCGGCTCACCCCGCATGTCCTGCGCCACTCCTGCGCCACGCACATGCTCGATCGTGGTGCAGACATTCGGGTGGTTCAGGAGCTGCTCGGCCACGCCTCGGTAGCCACCACGCAGGTGTACACGAAGGTTTCCAATGAGCGGTTGCGGGCCGTCTACGAGTCGGCGCACCCCAGGGCCCGGGCGGCGCGGCGCCCGGCCTGAGCCTGTCAGAGGGAATTTCATGCCCTCTCACGCCCGCCCCTGGCTCGAAACAGGCGCAAACCGGCCAGGGTCCGCTTAGGCCCTCCTGTACCCTTGGCCGCCATGGCCAGTGAAATTCAGACCGCAGACGTGCGCGCCCTGTTGGAGCAGGAGCGTGCCGAGCTGACCGAGCAGCTGGCAGAACTGGGCTTTGCCGACGGCGGCGCCGGGCTCAACTACGACTCCAACTTCGCCGACTCCTCGCAGGTCACAGCCGAGCGGGGGGAGGCCGAAGCGTTGGCCACCACCCTCAAGGAGACCTTGGTGGAGGTGGAGCATGCGCTGGCCAAGCTGGACGGAAATGAGTTCGGAAAGTGCGAGAAGTGTGCCAAGGAGATCTCCCCGGCCCGCCTCGAGGCCATGCCGGCGTCGCGCTTCTGCATCGACTGCGCCGCATCTGCCCGCTGAGCGGATCGACGCCTCGCGCCCCCGTTTCACTTGAGGACGGCCGCGCGAGGGGTTGGGGCCCCACGCCGCGGAGGAGGACGGGGCCCCGGGGTTCCCGACCGGGTCAAATAGCATGAGACAAGCGGTGCTCTTCGGGGTCTTGATCCCCTCGGTCATCCTGCACGAGATCTCCCACGGGGCCCTGGCGCTGGTTTTTGGTGACGACACCGCCCAAAAGGCGGGCCGGCTGACGCTCAACCCCATCCCCCACATCGACCCGCTCGGGACGATCATCGTGCCGGCGATCATGGCCTTCACCGGCTTCGGAGCCTTCGGCTGGGCCAAGCCGGTTCCGGTGAGGCCGCACCGGCTACGCAGCCCGAGGAACCACGGGCTGCTCGTCAGCCTGGTGGGACCGGCGGTGAACATCGCCATCGCGCTGATCGCGGCGTTCGTTCTTCGCTTTCTTCGTCCCGAGGCTGCGGGGTTGGTACTGGCGCAACTCGAAGGCGACCCGCTGGCCGCGCCGGGCCTCCTGGATCAGATCGTTTTCTACGCGGGATTCGTCAACGTCATCCTCGCGGCGTTCAATCTCATACCGATTCCGCCCCTCGACGGCTCTGCGGTCATCGAGCGCCTGATGCCGAAGCGTTGGTTCGCCGGGTGGCTGAAGATGCGCAACTACTCCATGGCCGTACTGATGGTGGTCGTCCTCATGGCAGGCGGGTTGCTCAGTCGCCTGGTTTTCGTGCCGGCCATCGAACTCTGGAGCCGGTTGCTGAGCTGAGAGAAACACTCTCGTACGATCGCCCGATGCCGCGAGTGCTGTCAGGGATCCGACCGACGGGTGACGTGCACCTTGGGAATTACGTCGGAGCCATCCGGCAATGGGTCGCCGACCAGCACACCCATGAGTCCCTCTACTGCGTGGTCGATCTCCACGCCCTGACGGAACGGCAGTCACCCGCCGAACTGCGCGAAAAGACCTGTGAGGTGGCGGGGCTCCTGCTTGCGTCGGGTCTCGATCCCGAGGTGTGCGCGATCTTCGCCCAAAGCCACGTCCCGGAGCACACGGAATTGAGTTGGATCCTGTCGTGTGTGGCGACGGTCGGCGAGCTGCGACGCATGACGCAGTTCAAGACTCTGTCCGAGGACTCGGATTCCGCCTCCGCCGGCTTGTTCGGGTATCCGGTATTGATGGCCGCGGACATCCTGCTGTACGACGCCGACCGGGTGCCGATCGGTCGCGACCAGCGGCAGCATCTCGAGCTCTGCCGTGACATCGCCAATCGGTTCAACAACCGGTTCGGCCATACCTTCACCGTTCCCGACGCAGCGGTAGGACAGGTTGGGGCAATGGTGATGGATCTGCAGGATCCGACCAAGAAGATGTCCAAGTCTCGCTCGGGACCGTCCGGAATGATCCTGCTGCTCGAGCCCCCCGAGTCGATGACGCGGAAGATCAAGCGAGCCGTTACCGACAACGAGTCTGAGGTGCGCTACGACCCGCTGGAAAAGCCGGGTGTCTCGAACCTTCTCGAGCTTCTCGCCGTATCGACAGGAGACGCCCCGACGGCCCTCGCGGAGCGATACACGTCGTACGGAGAGCTCAAATCCGACACGGCCCAGGCCCTCGTCGAGTTCCTGCGACCGGTAACTCAGCGATACCAGGAGATTCGCGCGGAGCCGGCCTGGGTGGAGGAGGTCATCCGGAGGGGCGCCGACCGGGCCCGCGCTTTGGCCTCCGTGACTCTGACGCGGGCCCGGGAAGCCGTCGGTCTGCTCCCGTACAAATAGGTCCCGGTCCGCGGCGGCGGATGGAGGCACCGATACTCTCGGGGCGGTGAGCGCCCGGGCCCTGGTCTCCCGCGAGACCGAGCCGGCCCAGGTTCATATCGAGGGTTTCGACGGCCCGGTAGGCCTGCTGCTCCAGCTCGTGTCGTCCCAGCAGGTCGATCTCTACGAGATCCGCTTGGTCGACCTGGTCGACGGCTTTCTGGCCGAGCTCGAGCGGATGGGCCGGATCGAACTGGAGCCGGCGACGGAGTTCCTACTGGTGGCCGCCACCCTCGTGGAAATGAAGGTGCGGGGGCTGCTCCCGAAGCCCGAGTCGACCGACCTCGACGAGGAGCTGGCTCGTTGGGAGGCGCGCGATCTGCTCATCGCCAGACTGTTGGAGGCGACCACGTTCCGCGAGGCTGTCATCGCGCTCGAACGTCTGGCGGCCCGGGCGGCCCGATCGCACCCGCGGCGCGCCGGTATCGAGGACCGCTTCGTCGACGCGGCCCCGGACCTGTTGACCGGAGTAACACCCGAGCGTCTGCGCAACGCCCTTGTGAAGGCCATGACGCCGAAGGTCGAACCGCACGTGTCGCTGGATCACGTGACGCCCATCCGGGCGAGTGTGGCGGAAGCGCTCGAGGAACTCGTAGAGATCCTTTCGTCGCGCGGTCGGGCCACCTTCCGGGTGCTGACGGCCGGCATCGACGAGCGGATCCAGATCATCGTGCGCTTCCTGGCGCTGTTGGAGCTGTTCAAACAGGGCGCCGTGGAGCTCGAGCAGATCGGCTCGTTCGGCGACCTCGAAATCGTGTGGTCCGGCGACGAGACCACGAGGGATCACATCACCACGGACGAATACATGCTCGATTCTGACGACGGAGGCGACGCGGCAGATGGCGACTGAAGAACAGCGGGCGATCGAGGCGGTCCTGATGGTCGCGGAGGAGCCCGTGGAGCCGGGTCTGTTGGCCCAGCTCCTCGAGGTGACCCCGGCACGAGTCGACGAGATCTGTGAGGAGCTCCGAGCCTCATACGACGCGGAAGACCGAGGCTTCATCCTGTGCCGGGTGGCCGGCGGCTGGCGGTTCCAGAGCCACGAGGATCTGGCGGACTACGTGGAACGCTTCGTCGTCCAGGGTCAGTCGGCGCGCCTGTCAGCCGCCGCCCTGGAGACCCTGGCGATCGTGGCCTATAAGCAGCCCGTGAGCCGGGCACAGGTGTCTGCTATCCGCGGAGTGGAGGCCGACGCGGTGATGAGGACGCTGCAGACTCGCGGCTACATCGCAGAGTCGGGGCGCGACTCGGGTCCCGGACAGGCCGTGCTGTACACGACCACCGAGAGATTCCTGGAGAGACTGGGCATCGACTCCCTCGCAGACCTGCCGCCGCTGGGCGACTTCGTACCGGACGGTGATCTGGTGGCCGGCCTCGAGCGGGAACTCGTCCAACGGGGCTGACTCCCGAGCCGACCCAGAAGCTCCAGAAGGTCATCGCCGACGCGGGAATAGTCAGCCGGCGTGGCGCGGAGCGGCTGATCGAAGCAGGTCGCGTGTCAGTGAACGGCGAGGTCGCAATCGTCGGTCGGCGGGTCGACGCCGGGAACGACACCGTCGAGATCGACGGAGTGCCGGTACCGACCCGGCCGGGTCTGGTGCACTACCTGCTGAACAAGCCGCGCGGCGTCGTGTCGACGGCGTCGGATCCGGAGGGCCGTCCGACGGTCGTGTCCTTGGTTCCGGAAGAACCCCGGGTCTTTCCCGTGGGGCGACTCGACACCGACACTGAAGGCCTGCTCGTGCTCACCAACGACGGCGATCTGACTCACCGTCTGACCCATCCCTCCTTTGGCGTGCCCAAGGAATACCTCGCGCAGGTCAAGGGGCGGCCGGCGCCAACCGCGGTGAGACAACTCCGCGAGGGAGTCGAACTCGACGATGGTCGGACCGCTCCGGCGAAGGTTGCGCTCGTTGCTCCGACCACGCTGCGCATAGTCATCCACGAAGGGCGCAACCGGCAGATCCGGCGCATGTGTGAGGCAGTCGGCTATCCCGTCACACGGCTGATTCGCACGCGAATTGGCCCGGTGAGCGACCAGCGCCTGTCTCCCGGGGAGTGGCGCGAATTGTCAGTCGACGAGGTGCGGGCGCTGAGCAGCTCCGCAGGCAACCGGCCAAAGAAGCGCGGCTAGCTTCGGCGTTCATGGCCGACCTCCCTCGCACCCGCAAGCGCCTGCCCGTCCGGGAGAACTCCGAGTTCGAAGAACTGGCAGACGGGACTTGGACCGTGCGCTTCGCGCCCTTAGGAGTGAGCGCGACCGGCGCCACTCAGGATGAGGCGTTCCAGGCCCTGGCGGAGTCCACGAACAAGGAAATGGCATCCAGTGAGGAGCTCCAGCGCAAGATGGCGGAGTGGGCCGAGGCGAATGCGATCGAAGAGCCGATCCCCGAAGAAGAACTTCAAAAGCGCGACGAGCTCCTCGCGAAATCCCACGCCGCGTCGGAGAAGCTGCGCGCGCTGACCGACTCGGACTTCGACGCGGCCATTGCCTCGTCCAAGCCGATACTCGTGGACTTCTGGGCGGAGTGGTGCATCCCGTGCCACATGATGACGCCGGTGCTCGTCGAGGTTGCGGCCGACCTGGCGGACCGGATCGATGTCGCGAAGTTCGAAATCGACTCGGACGACATCGAGCCGGAGAAGAGCTACTGGGAGCGCTTCGAGATCCGAGGAATCCCTTGCCTCATCCTCTTCCATGAGGGCAAGGAACTCCACCGCATCGTGGGAGCCGGACGGGACAAGGACCAGCTGATCAAGGAGCTGGAGACTGCCCTCCCTTGACGCGGGGCACAGGGAGCAATCAGTGGCGGTGAGAGCGCTCCGGGGCGCGACGACCGTCGACGCGGATACTCGCGAGCAGGTCTCCGAACGCGTCGCCGAACTCCTGGCCGAGGTTCTCTCCCGGAACGCCGTGATGCACGACGATCTGATCAGCATGTTCTTCACGGCCACTTCCGACGTCACTTCGATGTTTCCGGCGACCGCGGCCCGCGCTGTGGGGATGGGCGACATCCCGCTCCTGTGCTCACAGGAACTGAACATCGACGGGGGAACGCCGCGCTGCATTCGCGTTCTCGTCCATCTGAACACGGAACGGACGCGGGAGCACCTTCATCACGTGTATCTGCACGGCGCGTCGGGGTTGCGGGACGACCTGCCTGAATGACGTCGCTCCGCGTAGAGGGCGGCGTGGCGCTCAATGGGACCGCGGTCGTGCCGGGTGACAAGTCGATCTCCCACCGCGCCCTGCTGATCGCCGCGCTCGCGAAAGAGCCGTCCCGCATCAGAAACTTGTCGACCGGTGAGGACGTAAAGGCGACGGTCCGGCTCATACAGGCGATGGGGTCCGCCGTCTCGACGCACACGCCGACCTTCGTGGTGACGCCGGGTACTTCCCGGGGTGATGAGGCGCGGTCGATCGACTGCGGCAATTCCGGCACGACCATGCGTCTGGGAGCGGGCACTCTGACCCACTCCGAGCGCAAGTCGACGCTTTGGGGCGACCATTCCCTGAATTCCAGACCGATGGCCAGGGTGCTGAATCCGCTGTCCTCCATGGGGGCGAGAACCTCGAGTACCGACGGACACGCGCCGATAGCCATCCAAGGTGGGGACCTGCGGGGGATCGACTTCACCCCGCCGGTCGCCAGCGCGCAGGTAAAGGGCGCGGTCCTGCTGGCTGCGCTCGAGGCCGAGGGCGAGACGGTCGTCCGGGAGCCGGTCGCAACTCGGGCTCACACCGAGGAGATGCTGCGAGACGCGGGAGCCGACGTAACAATCGCGCCGGGGTCGATAACGGTGCGGAGGAGCCGACCTGAGTCGATCGACATCGATGTCCCTGGCGACCCGTCAGCAGCGGCTTTCTGGGTAGTCGCGGCATCGATAACTCCACACAGCCGGCTTTGCGTCCGCGGCGTGTATCGCGGGCCGGCGCGAGGGGGCTTTCTGGAGATTCTCGATCGAATGGGCGCCGATTTGGCAATCACCGAACGGGGGCCAGGGGTCGTGGACATCGAAGTCAGGGCAGCGGAGCTACGAGGCACGCAAGTCAGCGATCCCGTTGAGATCGCGGCCGCGGTGGACGAGCTGCCGGCGATCGCAGTCGCGGCTGCCTTCGCAACTGGGACCACGGTGATCCAAGGGGCAGGGGAACTCCGGGTGAAGGAGAGCGACCGACTGGCGGCTCTCAGGGAGTGCCTGGCTGCGCTCGGCGCCACCGTCGAGGAATCGGCGGACGGGCTCGTCATCGAAGGGGCGGGCCCTACCGGGTTGAGCGGCGGGAACGTCGCCGCCCGGGGCGACCATCGGATCGCCATGGCGATGGCGGTCGCCGGCATGGCGACGCGAGGGACCACGGCGATCCAGGGCTGGGACTGCGTTCGCATCAGCGACCCTCACTTCGAGGAGCAGCTCGGAATGTTGCGCGCCAAGTGACCGATACAGATCGAGCAGACGAAGAGCCCCTCATCGTGGCGGTAGACGGACCCGCGGGTTCGGGTAAGTCGACGGTCGCCCGCGCTGTGGCGGCGAAGCTCGGGCTTTCGTACCTCGACACCGGCGCGATGTACCGATCGGTGGCCCACGCCGCGTTGATCGCGGGACTGGACGGTGAGGACCCTGACGCGGTCGCCGCCTTGGCAAAGGCTGTCCGGATCGAGGTGGGGGAGCGGGTTCTGGTCGACGGCGAGGACGCCACGCAAGCCATTAGGAGCCCTGAAGTCACGCGGGCGGTCACCGTGGCCGCCGCGAACCCGACGGTACGGGCCGAAATGGTCCGCCGCCAGCGCGCCTGGGTACGCGAGCGCGGCGGAGGCGTTGTCGAGGGTCGCGACATAGGGTCGGTGGTGTTCCCTCAAGCACGGCTGAAGGTCTTTTTGACCGCTACTCCCGCCGAGCGGGAGCGCCGCCGCGCTGCGGAAGCCGGTGAGGCCGTCGCGTCAGACATCGCCCGGCGCGACGAGGCCGACTCGACCCGGGAGCATTCGCCTCTCACTGCGGCCGAGGACGCGATCACCATCGACACCACCGCCCGCGAGATAGACGATGTGGTCGACGAAATTCTCGGCTTGGTCGCGCAACGCCAGCTCCCAGGGAAGGGCTGGTAGTCGATGGCGCCCAACCGGGCCGAACTGGCCGCCTACGCGGCGGTCCGAGGGCTGGCCGTGGGCTTCAGCCGGTTCTGGTGGCGTCTCGAGATTTCGGGCAGCGAGCACCTGCCCGCGGACGGCGCCTTCATCCTGGCGCCCATCCATCGGTCGAATGCAGACTCCTTGGTAGTCGCCGGCCTGACGAAACGCCGTCTGCGGTACATGGGCAAGCACACTCTGTGGAAGTACAAGCCCATCGGGAGGGTCTTCAGCGCGCTCGGGGGATTCCCCGTGAAGCGTGGCGCCGCGGACCGGGAGGCGCTACGCAAGTGCGCCGAGGTGCTGGCCGGGGGCGAACCTTTGGTGGTGTTCCCGGAGGGCACACGGCAGTCCGGCGCGCACGTGCATGACCTACAGGAAGGAGCGGCCTACCTCGCGGCGCGGGCGGGAGTGCCGGTCATCCCGGTGGGCATCGGCGGATCGGAGAATGCTCTGGTGAAAGGGTCGAAGAAGATCCGCAGGGTAAAGATCCACGTGGTCGCCGGCGAAGCGCTCCTACCGCCGGCCTCTGAAGGCCGGATCCCCCGGAGCGCGGTATCGCGGCTCAGCGACGAGCTGAAGACCCGGCTGCAGGATCTGTTCGACGAGGCTCAGGCGCGGTCAGGTTCACCAGCACGTCTCCCGCGGTGACCTTGCGGTCCTGAGCAAGCGCGGCTTTCGGGTCCGGTAGGGCGAAGGACGCCACCGAGAAGGCAGAACTCATACCGCGCACGAGCTCTCGGAGCTCCGGTGGAAGCGGGAAGTACTCGTCCTCTTCGGTAACCGACACCTCCTCGACGCCATGGCGCGGCGCCAGCCGCTCTATCACAGCGCGAACTACCTCCTCGGGTGCTGACGCGCCCGCGGTTACGGCGACCGTGCCCTCCAGACCGTCGGGAACTTCTTCGGCACCATTGACCCGGATCACTCGCCGGCCATCCGACGAGACGACCCGGACGAGCGCCATGGTGTTGGAAGAGTTTTCCGAGCCGATCACCAAGATGGTGTCCGCCCGCTGCGCAATCTCCTTCAGTGCGGCTTGCCGGTTGGTAGTGGCGAAACACAGGTCACTGCGCCCCGGCATCCACGTGTCGGGGAACTTCTCCAGCAGCTTGTCCCGGACCCCGGACCACTCGTCATGACTGAGAGTCGTCTGCGCCAGGAGCGCGATGTCTGTTCCGGGGTCCTCCAGGGCCTCGATGTCGGCGACGTTCTCTACGAGGCGGACCGCGTCGGGGGCCACGGCCATGGTTCCGATGGCCTCGTCGTGACCCTCGTGGCCGACATACACCACGGTGTAACCGCGGTCGGCCCTGGTCTTCACCTCGTGATGGACTTTGGTGACCAGCGGACACACGGCGTCGACAACCATCCCGCCGCGTGCCCGCGCCGCCTGCACAACTTCGGGCGCTGAGCCATGGGCGGAGAGCATCAGCGGCGCGCCCTCGGGCACTTCGGAGACGTCGTCGACGAAAATCACGCCCAGGTCGCGGAAGCGGTCCACGACGAGGCGGTTGTGAACGATCTCGTGGTAGCAGTAAACCGGCGGTGGGAAGGCCCGCACCATCCACGCCAGCGCTTTGATCGCCATGTCCACGCCGGCGCAAAATCCGCGCGGCGAAGCCAGCAAGACCCTGTCGACCACGTCGCAACGTTACGGCGCAGTCTGGAGGGTGGGCACCCATCCCAGCCTCTCCGGAGCGTGGGGCCCCATCCCGTCCGCCCAGCGGAGGCCGGCGCGGCCTCCCCGTAGAATGGGCCCATGACACTGCCGCAGGTAGTGGCGGTGGTTCCGGGGTCGCCCGCGGCCCTCGCCGGGTTGATCGTCGGCGACGAGATCGCGGCGATCAACGGTGTGACGCCGCGGGACGTGATCGAGTACCGGCTCCTCACGGATGAGGCCGATCCCGAGCTCGACCTGCGTCGTGGCGGGATGGATCTCACGGTCACCGCGGTGAAGGAGGCCGGGCTTCCCCTCGGCGTCGAGGTGTCGTCTGCCGTGTTCGACCGAGTGCGCACGTGCGACAACCACTGTGAGTTCTGCTTCATTTACCAGCTGCCGCCAAATCTGCGGAAGAGCCTCTATGTGAAGGACGACGACTACCGGCTGTCCTTCCTCTACGGCAACTTCACCACGCTGACCCGCTTCACGGAGGCCGATCTCGAGCGTGTGGTTACCGAGGGGCTCGGACCGCTATACGTGAGCATCCACGCCACCGATCCGGAATTGCGGTCGCGCATGCTGCGAAACCGACGCGGCGCGACGAGCCTGCGTTGGCTCCGCGCGCTTCTCGACCACGGCGTGGAGGTCCACGGTCAGATCGTCGTCTGCCCAGGCGTCAATGACGGCGACGCGTTGGACGACACGTTTGCCGGAATAATGGACCGCTTCCCCGATCTGGCCACGGCCGCGGCTGTGCCGCTCGGCGTGAGCCGTTGGTCGAAGGAGGCTGCGCTCCGGCCCCACACGAAGGGAGAGGCCGAGCAGGTCTGCGCAGCGATCGAACGCTGGCAGGCCGCCTTCCTCAGCGGGCTGGGGCGGCGTGTCGTATTCGCGGCGGATGAGTACTACCTGCTCGCGGACCGGCCCTTTCCCGAAGTCGAGGAATACGAGGGCTTCACGCAGCACGAAAACGGTGTCGGCATGGCGCGGGCCTTTCTCACCGAGCTTGCCGGGCATCCCACCGGCATCGAGCAGGAGGAACGCGTTCCGGCGTCCGGCTTCTTCGCAACGGTGGACGGCGCACCGGCCGAGGGCTACCGCGCACCGCGAACCATGATTCCGGTGACGTCCTCCCAAGCCACTCCGCGCTGCGGCGCTCCCGCGGTCTCGGGGGAGCTGGCATCGGACGGCCCGCCCGTCATCCTCACCGGGGAATACGGGGCTCGGGTACTGCGCACGGGCATAGCGACCATGGGCCGCGACGATGTGACCGTCCAGCCGGTGGAAAACCGCTTCTTCGGCGGCAACATCGCTGTGTCGGGCCTTCTGGCCGGCCAGGACATCGCCCGCACGCTGGCGGGCATTTCTCGCGACTCGCGGGTGTTGCTGCCCGACGTCTGCCTGTCCAACGGGCGCTTCCTGGACGGAACGGGGCTCGAGGACCTGGGCCGTGCGGTCGAGATAGTGCCCGCCGATGGCGCTTCATTGCGCGCTGCCCTGGCGTCGGAAGCGGTGGCGGCGTGAGCGTTCCTCGCGTCGCGGTCGTGGGCCGGCCCAATGTCGGAAAGTCGACGTTGGTGAACCGCTTGATCGGACGGCGCGAAGCCATCGTCGAGGAAGAGCCGGGGATCACCCGCGATCGAAAGGATCTCGAAGCTGAGTGGATCGGCCGGCGTTTCACGGTCACCGACACCGGAGGCTGGCTCGACACGTCACATCCGCTCGATTCCAAGGTCAGCGCGCAATCGGAGCGCGCCCTCGACGAAGCCGACCTGGTCCTGTTCGTGCTGGACGCGACTGTGGGCGTTACCGATGAGGACGACCGCGTGGCGGACATGCTCCGTCGCCGTACCCGACCGGTCCTCGTCGTGGCCAACAAAGTCGACGGCCCGAATCGGGAGCCTGACATCTGGGAGCTCTGCCGACTCGGGCTGGGAGACCCTTTCCCGGTCAGCGCACTGCACGGGCGGGCCACCGGCGATCTGCTCGACGAGATCGTGGCGCGACTTCCCGGCGAGGAGGGTGACGGAGGAGAGGAGCCCGAGCCCGGCGGCCGACACGATGGCGTTTTGTCGTTGGCGATAGTGGGCCGGCCGAACGTGGGCAAGTCGACACTGTTCAACCGCCTGGTGGGCGACGAACGCTCCGTCGTGCATGACCTGCCGGGAACGACGCGGGACACGATCGACACGGTGATCGAAACCGAGGAGGGCGAGAAGATGCGGGTCATCGACACCGCCGGCCTCCGACGGGGCGCGCAGATGGCTTCTGGCACGGAGTACTACTCGCTCGTTCGATCGCTGCGGGCCATCGACAGTGCCGACGTGGCGGTGCTCGTCATCGACGCGTCTCAGGGTGTGACCCAGCAGGACCAGAGGCTGGCCGAGCGGGTGGACGCGGCCGGCAGCCCCATCGTCACTGCGCTGAACAAGTGGGATCTGCTCAACACCGAGGAACGGGAGAAGCTCGGTGCCCAGGTGGAGGATCGCCTGGGCTTCATCGCCTACGCGCCACCGATCCGCATCAGTGGCCTGACGGGGCGGGGTGTGCACCGGTTGCTTCCGGCTGTGGCCGAATCCGCCAGCGCCTACCGTCGCCGCGTGCCGACTGCCGAGCTGAACCGGGTGCTCCGCACCGCTCAGTCCGAGCACCCGTCTCCGCACGGGCGCGTGCTCTATGCCACGCAGGGGGCGACCGATCCGCCGACCTTCACGTTGTTCACCACGAAGCGGCTGCCCGCGACCTATATCCGCTATCTCGAGCGGCGGATCCGAGAAGGCTTCGGCTTCGGTCCCACGCCCCTCAAGCTTCGCGCCCGGCCACGCGGCGGCTGACTTGGAACAAGTTCCCTTTCTCGTAGTCGTCGCGGCAGGGTGTTTGGCGGCTTCGGCGGTGTGGGGGAGATCCGCCTTGCGGCTGGAGCGGGTGTACCGCCGCCTGGAACGTCAGGAGGGGCTCGGACACGAGGCAGTCACCGTCGTACGCGTCGCCTTCCGTAAGGACGCCACGTTCGCCCTGTTGATGTGGCTGGTGGCGGTGTCCACCGGCGTGGCTGCGTTGGGGCAGCGCTTCCGTCCTGCGCTCGCCCTCGCCCTCATCCCGGCGGTGGTGACCTTCTGGTACAGCCGGCAGTTCCTCGGGCAGGCCGCGTTGTTCGAGCAGCGCGCCAAGCTCGAGCGGCGCGCCGAAGAAGTCCTGTCGCAGGAGAACCTCGCGCCCATGCTGTGGTCGGCTCGCCTCGCGCCCGACGAGTTGCCGTCGATGCACGGCTTCGAGGTCGGTTCGGTCTACGAGCCCGGCTCCGGGAGCATGGCGGGGGACTTCTACGACATCTATCCCATCGGCGACACGCGGCTCGCGGCAGTGATCGGCGACGTAGCAGGCCACGGCATAGAGCCGTCGATCACCGCGTTCCAGGTGAAGTATTTGCTGCGCGTCTTCCTCCGGCAATACCGGGACCCCGCGCAGGCGCTCGAGGAGCTGAACGCGCTGTTGTCGACGCAGAACAAGCCCGAGGACTTTGTGTCGATGTGTGTCGCCGTCTTCGATCAGGTCGCGGGGACACTCCGTTTCGCCTCGGCGGGCCATCCCGCAGCGTGGGTTTGGCACGACGGGGAGGTCCGCGCTTTGAGGTCGACGGGTCCCATGTTGACCCTCGACCCGAAAGGGACGTTCATCTCGCGAGAGGTTCCCCTCGAACCCGGCGACGTCCTGCTCATGTACACCGACGGGCTGGCCGAGGCTCGGCAGGGCGAGGAGCTCTTCGGCGAAGAGCGGATCGGGGCGATGCTGCGGCGGGACCCCGGTCGGGACGCCGACACCTTGTGCAAGGCACTCCTCGAAGCCGCCCAGGACTTTTCCGCCTCTGCTCTCTCCGATGACGTCGCCATCCTCGCCATACGCAGAATTTGAGTCGCACACCGGCCAGAATGGCTAACCGTGTCTGAGATTCATGAGGCTTCGGAGCGCGCCCGGCAGGGGAACTTGGCGCGGGGGGCCAAGAAGCTGGCGGACCAGAACAAGCTGTTCGTCCGCGACCGGCTGAACCTTCTGCTCGACCCGGACTCATTCAAGGAGGACGGGCTACTGGCCAACGCCATGGCGACTGACCTGCCTGCCGACGGAGTCATCACCGGCGTGGGCACGGTCGACGGGCGCCCCGTGTGCGTGATGGCCAACGACCCGACCGTCAAAGCCGGATCCTGGGGAGCGCGCACCGTCGAGAAGATCGTCCGCCTCACCGAGTACGCGCTGAAGCACGAGCTGCCGATCGTGTGGCTGGTGGACTCTGCGGGAGCCCGCATCACCGACCAGGTCGAGCTCTTTCCCGGTCGTCGCGGCGCGGGCCGGATCTTCTACAACCAGGTGAAGCTGTCGGGCAAAGTCCCACAGGTCTGCTGCCTTTTCGGGCCGTCGGCCGCGGGTGGTGCCTACATCCCTGCCTTCTGCGACATCGTGATCATGGTGGAGGGCAACGCTTCGATGTATCTCGGGTCCCCTCGAATGGCCGAGATGGTGGTCGGCGAGATCACGACACTCGAGGAGATGGGCGGGGCGCGAATGCACGCCACCGTTTCTGGATGCGGGGACAACTTGGCCGAGGACGACGCCGACGCCATCGATCAGGCGCGGACCTATCTGTCGTACCTGCCGTCGTCCTGGCGCGAACAGCCGCCGGCCTACGCGCCGAGCGATCCGTCGGCCCCCCTTTCGCCTGGAGCCGTCCCGCTCGACGAGAAGGTGCCGTACTCGATGCGCGAATTCATCGATGGCCTGATCGATGAGGGAAGCCTGTTCGAAATCAAGCCGTTGTTCGCGCCCGAACTCATCGTGGGATTCGCACGCATGAATGGCGCGTCGGTGGGCATCGTGGCAAACGATCCGCAAGTCAAGGGCGGCGTTCTCTTCACCGACTCGGCGGACAAGGCAGCCCGATTCATCTGGTGCTGCGACGCCTTCAATATTCCGTTGATCTTTTTGGCCGATGTGCCGGGCTTCATGATCGGAACCCAGGTCGAGCGGGAGGGCATCATCCGGCACGGAGCGAAGATGATCACCGCGGTCTCCGAAGCGACCGTGCCGAAGTTCTCTGTCGTGGTGCGCAAGGCCTACGGAGCCGGTCTTTACGCCATGTCCGGTCCGGCCTTCGAGCCGGACGCGTGTCTGGCTCTGCCGGGCGCCAAGATCGCCGTGATGGGGCCGGAGGCGGCCATCAACGCCGTGTACGCCAACAAGATCGCGGAGATCGAAGACCCTGAGGAGCGCGCCGCATTCGTCGAACGGATGCGCAAGGAGTACGAGGCAGATATCGATCTGCTGCGCCTGGCGTCAGAGCTGGTGGTCGACGCGGTAGTCGAGCCCGAGGATCTACGTGTCGAGCTGCTGGCGAGGATCGATCGCGCCCAGGGCAAGAACCGCGAGTTCTCCGAACGTCGCCACGGCGTCACCCCGGGATGACGAGTCCGGCCGACGCGCTCGGCGCGGAGACAATTCGGATCCGCGAGGTCGGCCCCCGGGACGGACTGCAAGTCGAGAAGCCCCTCAGCGTCGAGGACCGCATCCGGTTCATCGAGGCCCTGGTGGCGGCAGGGCTCCGCACCATCGAGGCGGTGGCGTTCGTCTCGCCGAAGGCCGTCCCCGCCATGGCGGACGCGGCCAAGGTCGTGGCTCTCCTGCCGAAGCTCGGGGGCGTCACGTGGGTTGGACTGGTTCCCAACCGCAAGGGCGCGGAGATGGCACTCGAGTCAGGTGTCGACGTGATCAGCCTGACGTTGTCGGTGTCGGAGGGCTACAACCAGCGAAACGTCCGCATGTCGGTCGACGACTCGGTTCGTCAGCTCGGGGAAATTTGCGAGCTCACTGGCGATACGCCGGTCGAAGCAGTTCTGTCCTGCTCCTTCGGGTCGCCCTATGAGGGCGATGTCGATCCGGCGGAGGTGGCTTCGGTCGGCCGGCGCTGCATGGAGGCCGGCGCGGCGGGACTGACCCTGGCCGACACGACCGGCATGGCGACCCCTCGGCGCATCGAGGAGGTGCTCGCCGCGGTCGGATCGCGCGTCGGCTTGCACCTGCACGACACGCGCGGAACGGCTCTACTCAACGCCCACACCGCATACCGCTGCGGCGTACGCGACTTCGACACCGCGGTCGGCGGGCTGGGCGGTTCGCCCTTCGCCGAAGGCGCGACCGGGAACCTGGCCACCGAGGACCTCGTCTATTTGATGGACGACCTGGGTGTCGACACCGGCGTCGACCTCGGCCGACTGCTGGATGCGTCACGGTTGGTCGCGGAACTGGTGGGTCACCCCGTGCCCAGTCGCGTCGCGTCCGCGGGTCCCCGTCTGAACAACCCGGGCTGAGCCGTGCCCTGGTGCGAGGGCTGCAACCGTTATCTGACCGCCCCGACGGTGAACCGCGATGGTTCGTGCCCCCAATGCGGGCGTCGAGTGACCGCGGTCGCCGGAGAGGAGTCGCCTCGGGCTCCGTGGCATTTCAAGGTGCTGGTCGCAGCCGCCGGCGCCTATCTGGGGATGCGCGGCCTTCAAGGCGTGGGATGGCTGATTCAGCAGTTCCGCTGAGCTACCTGATCAGGTGCTCCAGACGGCGCTGGGCGCTCTTGAGCACTCGCTCGATCTCCCAGAGGTCACTGGCCACGCCGTCTTCGTCCTCACCGTCGGCGGGCGCGGCCGCTTCGGCCATGGCGCGAAGTCGGCGGCCCAGATCGTCCAGCGACGACGCGAGAGAAGAGAGTTCAGCGGGAGCGGGCGCGGTGGAGGGCACGCCGCATTCTCGCAAGTGCAAACCGGCCCCGTAACCTTGCGGGTCCATGCTCCGCCGTGTCGACCTCCGCGGCGCCGTCGACCCCCGCCACAGTGCGGCCTCCATGGCCGATCTCCGGCGGCGCCTGCCCAGACCAGCCGTCGTCGACGAGCCGCCGGTCGAGGCGGTCGCCGCGCTCTGTAACGCGGTGCGCGACGGTGGCGACGGGGCGGTGCGGGACATAACGCGGCGCTTCGACGGCTGCGATCTCGCGGCCCTTGTTGTCGGTAGGGAAGAGTGCGAGGCCGCCCTCGAGGAGCTGGACGCGAACCTGCGCAACGCACTCGATGTCGCCAGCCGCCGGATCGCCGAGTTCCATCAGCACACCCTCGTTCCCGAGGCGTCCTGGTCCGAGGGCGGGGTAACGGTCCAGTCCCTGCCGCGCGCCGTGGATCGGGCGGGCGCATATGTACCCGGGGGAGCGACACCGCTCATCTCCAGCGTGCTGATGACCGCGATACCGGCCAAGGTCGCGGGCGTTGGGGAGGTGGTGGTGGCCACCGCACCCGGACCGGACGGCCGGCCGGCAGCCGGCATCCTCGCCGCCGCCGCGCTGGCCGGAGTCGAGGAGGTTCTCGTCGGCAACAGCACCGCTTTGGTAGCGGCGATGGCATACGGCACCGAGAGCATCGACCGGGTGGACGTCATCGTCGGGCCGGGCGGGCGGTATACCGCGCAGGCGAAACGGGAAGTGGCGGCGCGTGGCCTGGTCGGCGTACCCGCAAGCTTCGCCGGACCGTCCGAGGTGGTCGTGATCGCAGACGAGCACGCTTTACCCGATCACGCCGCGGTCGATCTCATCGTTCAGATCGAGCACGGCCCCGACGGTTTGGCGTGGCTGGTGTGTTGGTCGGAGGAAGTGGCCTCGGCAGTCGAGTCGATGGTCGAGAAGCTCGCCGCGACCGCGGGCAGGAGCGACGTCATCATGCGGAACTTGGCGGAGAACGCCTACACGGCGATTGTCGATGGCCCCTACGAGGCGGTCGCGGTGGCGAACGCCATTGCGCCGGAACACCTGCAGCTGATGGTCGAGGACCCAGCCGCGCTTCTGGATCGGGTGCATCACGCGGGCGCGGTCTTCTGCGGCGACCTGTCCCCGGCCAGCTTGGGCGACTACGTCGCCGGGCCAAGTCACGTCCTTCCCACGTTCGGCTCCGCGCGCTTCGCCGGCGCCCTCGGAGTGGCCGATTTTCAACGTCGCATGCACTCGGTGGTGGTCGACCGCGCCGGCCTGGATTCCCTCGCGCCGGCGGTCATCACGCTGGCCGAGGCCGAGGGGCTCGGCGTTCACGCGAAGTCGATTCGCATGCGAGGCGGGGAGTGACACCCTCTCTTCCGGCGGGATACCACTCGCCACAACTGGATGTCGACGTCCGGCTCAACACCAACGAGTCACCATGGCCGCCGCCTCCCGGGTTCACGGAGCGACTGACCGCGGAGTTGTCCCATCTCGACCTCAACCGGTACCCGGACCGGGAGGCCGCTCGTCTGCGCGAAGCGATCGCGGCCCGCCACGACGTGGAGCCCGCTCAGGTGTTCTGTGCCAACGGCTCCAACGAGGCCATCCAACTGCTCCTCGCGGCGCGCGGCGGGCCGGGTCGGAGCGCCTCGGTGTTTTCGCCGACGTACACGCTTCACACACACTTGTCCCGGCTGACGGGCACCGAGGTGCATTCGCACTCTCGCGGAGAGGACTTTCGTCTCGAGGCGAAGGTGGTGAAGGAGGCGGTCCAGGCCCACTCGCCCGATGTCCTGTTCCTCTGCACTCCCAACAACCCGACCGGGACGCTGGATGGACCTGAAATCGTCGACGCAGCGCTCAGTAGCTCCTCACTTGTTCTGGTCGACGAGGCCTACGCCGAGTTTGCCGGGGCGCCCTCCGCTGTGGCTCGAGTGAACAGCGACGACCTTGCAGTTGTGCGGACCTTCTCCAAGGCCTGGGCCATGGCGGGCCTGCGGCTGGGCTATGCGGTCGCCGACGCGGATCTCGTGACCGCAATGGCCGATCGGAGCCTGCCGTACCATCTCGATGTCACCAAGCAATTGGCCGGCCGCCTCGCGCTGGCTTTCGAGACCGAAATGCTCGATCGGGTCCGAGAGATCGTTTCCGAACGGGAACGGGTCCTCGCAGAGCTCCGCATCCTTGCGGAGTCGGCTTACGACTCCGCGGCCAACTTCATCCTGTTCCGTCCAGAAGGGTCGGCCCGGGAGGTTTGGAGCGCTCTGGTGGAGCGCTCGGTGCTCGTGCGAGATCTGTCCAGCGCCCCCGGCCTGGAAGGATGCCTGCGGGTCACCGTCGGCACGCCGCAGGAGAACGACCGATTCCTGGAAGCGCTGGCCGATATCGGGAGCACCACGTCTGAATAGGAAGGAGGCTCTGTGATGGCATCGCGTACCAGCAAGCTCGAGCGGCAGACGAAGGAGACGCGGATCGACGTCGTGCTCGATCTCGACTCTGCGGGCGACGTGGAGGTGAGCACCGGTGTGCCCTTCTTCGACCACATGCTCTCGCAGCTCGGGCGACACGGCGGCTTCGCCCTGAGGGTGATCGCAGAGGGAGATCTGTCGGTCGACACCCATCACACCATCGAAGACGTGGGAATTGTGCTCGGCCAGGCCTTTGCCGAAGCGTTAGGCGACAAATCGGGCGTGCGCCGGTTCGCGTCCGTCACGGTTCCGCTCGACGAATCTCTGATCGACGTCGCGCTGGATCTGTCGGGTCGACCGTTTTTCGCCTACGACATCGAGTTCGCGCCGGACACACCCGGCCTGGGCGATCCCGCCTTCGAGCCCCAGCTGGCCGAGGAGTTCTGGCGGGCCTTCGTCACGTCCGCAGGCATCACTCTGCACGTGAACTTCCGCGCCGGCCGCAACACGCACCACATTCTCGAGGCGTCTTTCAAAGCCGTGGCTCGCGCCCTGCGGGACGCGGTGCGGATCGAGGGGGGAGGCATCCCGTCGACGAAGGGCACGTTGTGACCGGTCTCACCCGGTGACGCCGCCGCGCATCGCGGTGCTGGATTACGGAATCGGGAACCTGCGCTCGGCGGAGAAGGCCTTACAGCGAGTCGGAGCCGATGCGCGCCTGACCGCCCGTGCTTCAGAGGCGGAGACGGCAGACGGCGTAGTGCTTCCCGGTGTCGGCGCGTTCGGCCCGTGTGCGCGAGCTCTGCGCGATAGCGGTCTCGCGCCGGTCGCCGCCCGAGCAGTGGAAGCGGGCGTCCCGTTTCTGGGCATATGCGTAGGGCTACAGCTGCTCTACGCCGGCTCCGAGGAAAGCGAAGACGAGCCCGGGCTCGGCGTGATCGACGGTCGAGTCCGCCTCCTGCAAGGCGAGGTCAAGCGCCCCCAGATGCAGTGGAACGTGCTGCAGCATGACCCGGGTCCCTCCCGGATGCTCGCCGGATTGGGCGCGCAACCCTGGTTGTACTTCGTCCACTCCTTCGCTCCCGAGCGCACTCCGGAAACTGTGGCGTTCTGCGAGTACGGGGGCCCGGTGGTGGCCGCGATCGAGAGGGGCAGCCTTTGGGGCGTGCAGTTTCATCCTGAGAAATCAGGTGAAACCGGCCTGAAGCTCCTGGACAACTTCGTGAGGGCGTGCGCGGCGTGATCGTCTATCCGGCGATCGATTTGCGTCGCGGCCAGGTGGTCCGATTGGCGCAGGGCGACTTCTCGCGTGAGCAGGCCTACGACGCCGATCCTGTCGCCCGGGCAACAGCGTTCATCGAGGCGGGCGCCGAGTGGCTCCATGTCGTGGATCTGGACGCGGCGAAGGGGGACGGCAACAACCGCGCCGTGATCGAATCGGTCGCGGGCCTCGGCGCCCCGACACAGGTCGGCGGCGGAGTCCGCGACTCGTCCCTTCTCGAGCAGGGCGCGGCCCGCCTGGTCGTCGGGAGCCTGCTCCTTCAGAATCGGGCCCTCGCCGGGAACCTGGTCGAAGAGGCAGGCGGGCGGGTGGCATTCGGCTTGGACCACAGGGCGGGTCGTCTGAGCGTCGCCGGATGGCAGGCCGACGGCGGGTACGAACTCGACGAGGTCCTCGATTGGAATGAAGTTCGAGGGGCCGCCGCAATCATCGTCACGGACATCGCCACCGACGGGATGCTGACGGGGCCCAACCTGGACTCGATGGCGCGAGTAGTGGACCGAAGCCCGGTGCCGGTCATCTGCTCGGGCGGTGTCGGGTCCGTCGAGGATGTGCGCGCGACGCGTGATGTGGGCGCGGCGGGCGTCGTCATTGGACGCGCGCTGTACGAGGGGAGATTCACGCTGGAAGAGGCCTTGCAGGCGGCGTCGTGAAGGCCGTTCGGGTCATCCCGTGCCTGGATGTGGACGCGGGGCGAGTCGTCAAAGGCACGCGGTTCGCCGAGCTGCGTGACGCCGGAGATCCGGCGGAGTTGGCGGCGCGCTACAGCGCCGAGGGCGCCGACGAGGTCTGCTTCCTGGACATCAGCGCGTCGTCAGAGGGCCGCGACACGATGGTGGAGACCGTCCGGGCGACCGCCGAGCAGGTCTTCATTCCTCTCACCGTCGGAGGGGGGGTTCGGTCAGTCGACGACGCGAGGCGTCTGTTGCGCGCCGGGGCCGACAAGATCGGCGTCAACTCCGCCGCCGTGGCGCGGCCCCCCCTCGTCGGTGAATTGGCGGCTGAGTTCGGCGCCCAGTGCGTAGTCGTGGCCATCGACTCGCGCCGCGGCAAGGTGCACACCCATGGTGGACGCACCGCCACCGAACTCGACACGGTCGAGTGGGCCTACGCCTGCAGCCAGAGTGGAGCCGGCGAGATCCTGCTTACGTCCATGGAGCACGACGGCACGCGCGCCGGCTTCGATCTGGCCCTCACCCGCGCCGTGGTCGATGCGGTGGACGTTCCCGTCGTGGCCAGCGGCGGAGTGGGGACCCTCGATCACCTCGTGGCGGGAGCCCTCGAAGGCCGGGCCGACGCGGTCTTAGCGGCTTCGATCTTCCACTTCGGTGAATTCAGCATCGCGGAGGCGAAGGCACACATGGCCGCGGCCGGCGTGACGGTGCGTCCGCTCTCGGCTCACAGGTAGCTGCAACTCACAGGTAGCTGCAACTCACAGGTAGCTGCAACTCACAGGTAGCTACAGGTACAGGCCCGTGCCTTCGTCGTTGCGTTCCGAGGCGACCGCGTGGATATCGCGCTCGCGCAGCAGGATGTAGTCCTCTCCCTGCACTTCCACCTCATAGCGGTCCTCGGGGCTGAACAGCACCTGGTCGCCGGTCTGGATGTTGCGCACGTGAGGTCCTGAAGCCACTACTTCGGCCCAGACGAGGCGCTTGCTTATCTGCGCCGTCGCAGGGATGAGGATGCCGCTCTTGGAACGCCGCTCGCCGGCCACCGGGATCTGAACCAGGACGCGATCGGTGAGCATGGTGATCGGTTGCTTGTCGGACCTGCTGGGCTGCTTGTCGCTCCGGGGCACCGACTCAGGATATGTGCGGGGATCTGGTGCCGATTCGGCGCGGCCCGAAGACGCGGGAGACTCGGTCATGCCCGGCCTCCCGGACCAGATCAGGTACAACGCCGACGGGTTAGTACCCGCAATCGCTCAGGAGTCGGAAACCGGCGAGGTGTTGATGCTCGCGTGGATGAACGCGGAGTGCCTCGCCGAGACCCTCTCGACGGGACGGATGGTCTACTGGAGCCGGTCACGGCAGGAGCGATGGGCGAAGGGCGACACGTCGGGCGACATCCAAGAGGTCGTGTCCGCGGCCTACGACTGCGACGCGGACGCCCTGTTGTTCCGGGTGATCCAGCGAGGCAACGGCGCGTGCCATACCGGCGCGAGGACGTGCTTTCACAATGCCCTCACACTGAGCGCGCAGCCCTGACACGTGCCACCCGGTAGCGCGTCCACGAGCCGGGACCAGTTCCACTCACTGGCCCGCACCGCGACGGTCGTCCCCGTCTGGCGCGAAGTAGTCGCCGACCTGGCGACGCCGGTTGCGGCCTACCTCCGGCTCGTAGGCGACGGGAACGGCTTCATCCTCGAGTCGGTCGAGCACGAGCGTTGGGGCCGCTGGACCTTCGTGGGGCGAAACGCGGCCGCCACCCTCGTGTGCCGGGACGGTCGGGTCGAGCTGTCGGGCGACCTGGGGCACGCGGGCCCTGTCAAGACCGATCGCGGCGTGCTTGTCGCGATGGAAGACCTGTTGGGGCGGCTCCACTCGCCAGCGGTCGAGGGCTTGCCACCGCTGCACGGGGGACTCGTCGGATGGCTCGGCTACGACGTTGTCCGGGAGGTCGAACACCTCCCGTCGCCGCCTCCTGACGATCGGCGACTCCCTGATGCGGTCATGTCCGTGATCGGTGACGTTGCGGCTTTCGACCACTGGCGCCAACGGGTCACGCTGATCCACAACGTGATCGTCGGCGACCAGCCGACCGAGGCGGAGCTCGACCACGCCTACGAGCGGGCTCTGGTCGCCCTCGACGCGCTGTGCGACGACGGGGCCACTCCGCTCGACGAACCGGTATTGCCTCCGCCGGTTCCGGGCGAGCCCATGCCAGACGTGACGCGGTCCGTCGCGGCGGAGCGATTCCGCGACATGGTCGAACAGGCGAAGGGACACATCGAAGAAGGCGACATCTTCGAAGTGGTCGCATCGCAGCGCTTCGAATTGGATCTCGGCACCGACCCGTTCGACTTCTACCGGGTGTTGCGGCAGGTCAACCCGAGCCCTTACATGTTCTACCTGCGGGACCCCGAGGTCATCCTGGCCGGGTCGTCGCCGGAGATGCATGTGCAGGTCCGCGACGGAGTGGTCACCACCCGACCCATCGCCGGTACGAGGCGCCGGGGCCGCGACGCATCCCACGACTCGCGCATGGCGGGTGAACTGCGGGAGAGTCCGAAGGAGCGCGCGGAGCCCCTCATGCTCGTGGACCTGGCGCGAAACGACCTCGGCAGGATCGCCGCGCCGGGCAGTGTGCGCGTCGACGAACTGATGACTCTGGAGCGGTACAGCCACGTCATGCACATGACTTCCCAGGTGTCGGCCGATCTGGCACCGGGCTGCAGTCCGATCGATGTCCTGAGGGCCACGCTCCCCGCGGGGACAGTGTCGGGCGCGCCGAAGGTGCGGGCCATGGAGATCATCGACGACCTGGAGGTCACCCGGCGCGGCCCTTACGGGGGAGTGGTGGGATACGTGGACTTCTCGGGCAACCTGGATACAGCGATCACATTGCGGACGCTCGTGGCGAGCTCAAGGAACCCGGCGGGATCGGCCTGGGTGCAGGCCGGCGCGGGCGTCGTGGCAGACAGTGACGCCGCGGACGAGGATCTCGAATGTGCCAACAAGGCCGCCGCGCTGCTGGCCGCGGTCTCGACCGCCCGGCGCATGCGGGACGAGGGAGCGCGAACGACCCGCACCTCATGAGGGAGGCTGGGCGGGTGGAGGCTGGGCGGGTGGACGTTGGGCGGGTGAACGCTGTGGTGGTAGACGAGGAGCGGCGGGAGCAGGAACGCGCCCTCACCGAAGCCGCCGGAGTCGTGCTCCGGAAGCTGGACGTCGTCGAAGTCACCGGAGAAGACGCGGTGAAGTTTCTCGATGGCCAGTTGTCGCAGGCCGTCGCCTCCATCCCGCCGGGCGGCTCGGCGTGGTCCTTTGTGCTTCAGCCGCAGGGGAAAGTGGTGGCACTGGTCCGGGTCAGCGTCATTTCCGCCAACGAGGTGTGGCTCGACTGTGACGCCGGTCTCGGGGAGATCCTCGTAGAGCGGCTGAACCGATTTCGCCTACGCGTGAAGGCCAACTTGTCCCACCGGACTGCGGACGCGGTCTCGGTGCGGGGCCCGGAGTCCCAGGGACTGGCGAGGCCGCAGGGCGCCCTCGACTCTCTCTGGCCGTCCTGGCCCGGGTGGGACGTTCTCGGTTCGGCCGAGTGCCCGGCCGGCGTCCCCACCTGCTCGCTCGAGGCCTGGGAGACCGTGCGGATCCGTGCGGGGCTTCCCGTCAACGGCTCCGACCTGACAGACAAGACCATCCCTGCCGAGTCGGGGCTCGTCCCGCTCGCCGCCAGTATGACCAAGGGCTGTTACGTCGGACAGGAACTGGTGGCTCGGATCGACAGCCGAGGCCATGTGAATCGACATCTCCGCACGCTCGACCTCCAAGGCTCGGTGCCGCCTATGGGTGCGGAGCTCGTGGCCGCGGACGCCGCAGGTGCCTACAAGACGGTCGGGACGATCACCTCGTCTTCGTTCAGTCATCTCGCCGGGCACGCGATCGCCTTGGCCTACGTCCGGCGGGAGGTCGACTCGGGTTCAATGGTGACGGTGCGATGGGCAGACGGCGAAACCAAAGCGTCGGTGAATTGATCAGTAGCCGAGCGCGGCTCGTCGCCCTCCTCGTGGCGGCGGTCCTCGTAACCGCGGCGTGCACCCGTGGCGCGGTTGACGAACTGCCCGCGCCTCCCACGACTGGTCCGACTACGTCGTCGACCGCCCGACCGGACCTGTCGGGTGTCGCCCTTGCCGGAGTGCCGGGCACGACGAGCACGACGGTGCTCCTGACGCCCGGGGAGGCGACCCTCCAGGGAGTCGTGACCGGTCCCGACGGCCCCGTTCCGGGGGCAACTGTCCTTATCGAGCGGTTGGTAGAGGAAGGGGTTGGTGGTGCCACTATCCCGACCGGGCCCGACGGCCGCTGGAGCGCGCCTGCCATCCTCGGCGGTCGTTATCGGGTACGCGCCTGGAGAGCTCCGGACCTGGCGCTGACCACACCGCACTCCTTCTTCTTGGAGTCGAAGGAGACGCGGGACCTCGAGGTGCAGGTGCAGCCGTTCTCAGGCGTCGTCGTCACGTCCGCGATGGCGCCGTCCCCTCCGGTTATCGACGAGACGGTGCGCCTGGTCGTCCGTAGCTACACCCGCTCGGTCGACGACCAAGGCATCGTGCGCAATCAGCCCCTCCCCTCGGTTCAACTCGAGCTGGCCGGCTCGTCGCAGTGGCGAGTGGAGACGGTCAACCCGACTTTCGCCGACGACACAGGCCGCGGGGATTGGCTGGTCCGCTGCTCCAGCCTTGGCACTCACGCGCTCTCGGTGAGAGTCGGCGGCGGGGGAACGGCATTCCCGTTGGAGTTGGCTCCGTGCGCAGCCTCTGATGCGGCCCCCACCGCCGGCCAGGACGGCACCACGAACGAGACCGGGAGCACTTCGACGACGCGGCGTCGCGCCTCCAGCTCCACCACGAGCGGATGAGCCCCGTGCTCGACAGGATCCTGGCGGAGCACCGCGAGAAGGCCGCCGACGACCCGCGGCTGACCGACGCGCTGGTCGATCTCGCGAAGCGCGCCCCGGAGCCGCGAAACTTCGACGCCGCTCTGCGACGGCCGGGGCTGTCGGTAATTGCCGAGGTGAAGCGCCGGTCACCCTCGAAGGGAGAGATCTCGCCGGACCTCGATCCCGCTTCACTCGCGCAGGCCTACGCCAGCGGGGGCGCGGCGTGCGTTTCCGTTCTTACGGACGAGACGTTCTTCGGCGGATCGATGGAGGACCTGGTCGAGGCGCGTGCGGCCTCGGGTCTGCCGGCGCTCCGCAAGGACTTCACCGTCTCCGCTAACGACATCTGCGACGCGCGCGTGGCGGGCGCCGACGCCGTACTTCTGATCGTTGCCGCACTGACGCCCGCTCAGTTGACGGAGTTCCACCAGCTGGCCGAGGACTTGGCGATGGCGTGTCTGGTCGAAGCCCATTCGGAGCGGGAGGTCGAACTCGCCTTGGCGAGCGGGGCGCGCATCGTGGGAGTGAACCAGCGGGATCTGAAGGACTTTTCGGTCGATCCGGAGCGGGCGGCGCGGCTCGCCGAGCTCATCCCTGATGACGTGCTCAAGGTCGCCGAGTCCGGCATCTCGGGGCGGGAGGACGCGTCGCGGGCGTTCGAGGCGGGGTACGACGCGATCCTGGTGGGCGAGCTTCTGGTGCGATCTGCGGATCCCGCTGCTGTGGTGAAGGCGCTCCGGTGTTCATAAAGGTCTGCGGCACCACCAACGAGTCGGACGCGCTGTTGGCGGTGGCTCTGGGCGCGGACGCGGTGGGTTTCATATTCGCCCCGTCGCCGCGGCAGATCGCGCCGGTGGTGGCGGCGGACATCGTGCGCCGGCTGCCGCCGGAGGTCATGACCGTTGGAGTATTCCGCGACGAGTCCCCGATTCGCGTATGCGAAATCGTCCAGCGGGTCGGATTGGGGGCTGCCCAACTCCACGGGCACGAGACGATGAGCGACACTCGGTATGTCCGCGAGCACGTGCCTGTAGTGATCAAGGCGTTCGCCGCGGGTGATCCCGCATTGGCGCGCTCTCCGGGATACGGCGCGGACCTCGTGATCCTGGACTCGCCCCGCCCCGGTTCCGGCGAAGTCTTCGATTGGGCCCTCGTGGACGGCGTGCCGGACGGCACCAGGCTGGTGCTGGCAGGCGGACTCGACCCGTCCAATGTGGCCAGAGCCGTAGAAACGGCCAGGCCTTTCGGTGTCGATGTGGCGACCGGCGTCGAGGCGGCCCCCGGACAGAAGGACCCGGCAAAAATGCGCGCCTTCATAGAGGCGGCCCGCGCTGCGGGGGAGCGCTTCGTGCCCGCTTGGGACGGCGGTGAGAGCCGGGACCGCCCGGACAACCCGGATCAGCCCTACGACTGGGCCGACGAGTCATGAGCGCCAACGGCGCGGACGCTGCGCCCGGTGCTGCGACGCAGACGGGACGGTTCGGCGACTTCGGTGGAAGGTATGTGCCCGAGGCGCTCGTACCCGCCTGCCAGGAGTTGGAGCGGGCGTTCAGTGACGCCTGGGGGAGTGATGCTTTTCGCAAGGAGCTCGACGACCTGCTGCGCGACTACGCGGGCCGGCCCACGCCGGTCACCGAATGTCCTCGCCTGTCCGAGGAACTGGGTATTCGCCTCCTGCTCAAGCGTGAGGATCTGACGCACACCGGCTCTCACAAGATCAACAACGTGTTGGGGCAGGCCCTTCTCACCCGGCACATGGGCAAGAAGCGATTCATCGCAGAGACCGGAGCCGGGCAGCACGGCGTTGCCGCCGCCACTGCGGCAGCTCGTTTCGGGCTCGATTGCGTCGTGTACATGGGAGAGGTCGACGTTGCCCGGCAGGAGCTCAACGTCTTCCGGATGCAGTTGCTCGGTGCGGAAGTGCGACCCGTCTCCTCGGGCAGCCGCACCCTGAAGGACGCCATCAACGACGCGCTGCGCGACTGGGTGGCCAGTGTCGAGTCCACTCACTACTGCATCGGATCGGTCGTAGGCCCACACCCCTACCCGCTCATGGTGCGGGAGCTCCAGCGCGTGGTCGGAGATGAGGCGCGGGAACAAGCGCGGAGTTTGCTCGGCACGGACCCCGATTACGTCGTGGCCTGCGTCGGTGGTGGTTCGAATGCGGCGGGGACCTTCGCCGGCTTCCTCGAGACCGAAGCCCGGTTGATCGGTGTCGAGGCGGCCGGCGGAGCGGCGGTCGCGCATGGCGTGCCCGGCGTCGTTCACGGATCGAAGTCATTGCTGCTGCAGGACGAAGAGGGCCAAGTGGCCGAGGCGCACTCCATCTCTGCGGGCTTGGACTACCCGGGCGTAGGCCCAGAACACGCGCATTGGGCTTCGTCGGGCGCGGCCCGCTACGAGAGTGCGGCCGACGCCGAGGTGATGGCCGCGGTGCGTCGCCTAGCCGTTGCCGAAGGAATCCTGGCCGCCCTCGAGCCTGCCCACGCCTTGGCATGGATCATCCGCGCTGCCGGCACCGACGCGCTACCGAGCGGCTCGACCGTTCTGATGACGTTGAGCGGGCGCGGCGACAAGGACGTGGCCCAGCTCGTCGGGATGGCTTAGCTCCGGCGGCCGCCGCGGCGTAGAAGCCGGCCAATCGGGCCGCTCCTTTGGTGGGAACCGACGGGCCGCGGATCGCTGGTCGGCGAAGCCGGCGCAGTCCAGGCGCGGGCGGACAATCGGGCGCGGGCCCGGGCCGCGGCCAGCTCGACCTGCGCCGCCGTGCGGTAAGAGCCGCGCCGCTTGATCAGGAGGGGCACGTTTCGGGCCTGCGAGAGGTGCACGGTTCGCACCACCGACGGCGCCTTCACCTCGGCCCCGTGAATGGCCATCACCCCGGTCGCCGGACTCCCTATTGCCGACCCCACGGCGCCTGCCAGCTCGAGGACGTAGTCGAGTCCCGCCTCCAGCGACTGACCGCCGCACCACACGCGGCCGTCGGTGCCAGCTCGCACTTCGTGTGCCAGATGCTCCTCCGATACGACGAACACCCCACCGGGGCCAACCAGCACATGATCGACAGCTATGGGGTTGTCACCGACGTGGTCCACCCCGTGCAGACAGTGGTAACCAAGCGGAGCCAAGACGGCGTCGAGTTGCCGCGCCAGGCTGCGCGTCTCCGCGCTTCCCGTGTCCTCGGCCACGCCACCTTTCATACCCCGGCGGCTGCATCCGGACCAACCGGACGTCATGGTGGGGTCCACATCTGAGCGACAACGCCAGTCCGCACCCATCGGCCGTCGCTGGCCTGCACGACACGGCCTGCCTCCTTCTCCCGGTTGTGGAAGCCGCACATGGGATTGATGTTGTCTTCGGATGTCGGGCCACCCAGGGCGAAGGGCTGCGCGTGATCCCATTGAATTCGAGCGCTGTGGCCGCAGCCCTCCACCTTGCAGATCACGTGGCCGTCCTCGAGCACCGAGCGTACCGAGAGAGCCGTATCCAGCTCAGCGGGGCGGTGACGGCCGAAGTGCCTGACGGTTACGACCTTCGTGCCGTCGACCAGCACCCCTTTCAGAAAACAGTCGCCGAGCATCTCCCGGGCCCGGCTGACCGGCACGGCTCCGAACCCGGGCACCTCGCACAGCTCACCCGCGCCCTTGTCGACTTCGCCGCGCAGCAGCGCTTCACGCGACACCACGACCACGACCTCCGTTCCCTTGGACCTGGATCGCGCTCCGATCAGGCCTTCGCCGGTGACCAGAGCTGCCAAGGCATCGGCCGCGTAGTTCCCGGGGTCCTCCCCTCGCCCTTCTTTGTTGCCTCGACGGAAGTGGCGATCTGTCTCGGCGCGGATCTTCGAGATCACCGCCGCGCCGATCTCCGGGGTCAGCCGGAAGCGGCCCGCGGTCATGCCTTCGTCATCGATCCAACTGGAGAAGTCGCGGAGCTTGCGCTGCCGGGCATAGCGCGCCTCGACCGAGCCCCGGGAGTCGAGCACGACGCGGTGTGACTTGTCCTGCAGGACCTTGAGACTTTCGCCTGCGGCGACCTCGAGCAGCGTCGACTCTGCACCCGGATCGGCCGAGGCGGCTTCTGCCACCGCGGCGGCTTGTGCGAGCGACAACGCGCCGGACTTGACCACTGATGCCGTGGCGGGAAGAGCCTCGAGCTTCTTGCCGGTCGCGATCGTGGCCTTCGCCGCACCCACCGACGAGCCGCTGGTCCTCGCCATCCACTCCTCCGGTGAGCGGTACCCGGCGCGAGCCCAGGCCTTGGATTGGCCGACCTTCGGAGCGACCAGGACCTTGATCGAAGCGCCGAGCTTCTCCAGCTCCGCGCCGACCTCGAAGGCGTGGGCCACCTGAGAGGGAGAGAGAGACGCCACATCCAAAGTGGCGACGAAGGCGCGCGCCGAATCGAGAACTTGGTTCAACCGATCGCACACAGACGCTTCCTCCTCCGAACATGCGCGGCCGCGACAACCCATAACGAACGCGGCCTGATGACTTGGAGGAGAGGCATGCGCTGCCTCACGAGCGTCCTGCCAGTGCAGGAGAGACATATAATTACACGCGTGTAGTTCACTGTCAAGTCCGCTGGGAGGATTTTCGGTGAAGCCTGCAGAAGGCGCCCGGTGCGGTGAAGGGGGAGGATGAGGTGGTGGACAAGGTCGAGCTGCGCTACACGAAGTGGGACGGGAAGCTCCATTGGCACTTCGACCTGGATTACCTGGGGGAGGACGAGCACGGGCTCTGGCTGGGTGCACCGCGAGGGTGCGTCATGCAGCGAGGTAACGAGCCCGCTGTGACGGCTCCAGTGGGATTCGCCGTTCTCACTCCACGGGACGGCTGCTGGACCGCCTACTTCAACAGTCCGACCGACACTGAAATGCTTCAGCTCTCGCCTACCAAAGCTGTCGAGATTTACATCGACGTAACTGACAAGCCCAAGCGGACGGAGGACGGAGTCGAAGCGATCGACCTCGACTTGGACGTCATCCGCTGGGGCGACGGCCGGGTGACCCTCGAAGACGAGGACGAGTTCCTGGAGCACCAGACGAAGTACGCCTACCCACAAGAGGTGATCGAGCGCGCCGAGGAAACTGCGCAACACCTTCTGCAGGTTGTGCAGGCGCGTGACGAACCCTTCGGCGCTGCCGCGGCACCGTGGATCAGCAGGCTGAAGGCTTGAGGCACTACCTTCGTCGAAGTCATGAAAGCCACCAATGGAACAGACGCTTAACGCCGAGAAGAAGTCCCCTAGTTCCTGGGACGACGACGAGAGCGCACAGCGCTACGCCGAGTTCGCTCGAACCTTTCCGATGTACCAGGAGACGAGCCGCGACGTGGTTGACGCCGGGGGAGTGTCCGGCGATGCCATGGTCATCGACCTGTGCTGCGGCACCGGAATCACAACCGAATCAGTCCTCGAGGCCATCGGACCCGGCGGCCGCGTCCAGGGCGTCGATGCGTCCGCACCGATGCTCGACCAAGCCCGACATCACGTCACCGACAGCCGCGTCGAGTTCATCCAGTCTCCCGCCGAGGAGCTGACCTCCGCGATAGAAGGACCGGTCGACGCTGTCGTCTGCAACTCGGCGATCTGGCAAACGGACTTCGCCAAAGTCGCGGCGGGTGTAGCGGGACTGCTGCGACCCGGGGGCACCTTCACCTTCAACATCGGCCGCCGTTTCGTCATCATGCCGTTCACCCCGGACGAGCTGGCCCCGCGACAGCCCGGTCTGAGCGACCTCGCACTGGCCATCGCGATCCTCGACTACGACTTCGTGCCGACGTTCCGCCCGAGTGGCCCCCGTCGTCCTCCTCTCACCCTCGACGGGATCGACGAGACCCTGCGCCAGAGCGGCTTCATCACCGAGCCGCCACGACTCGTCGACTACGACGTCACCGCGGAACAGCAGCGCGCCTGG
>DATLBX010000142.1:0-3013 GCA_035526705.1 Acidimicrobiales bacterium
CGAGGTGCTCGCTCACTGGGCCGCTCGCACCCGCAGGCCGCTGATGGTGAGCCGATTGGACTCCGTGCCCAGATCGGTGAACCAGATCAACACTGCCCCCACGGTACGTCCCCCGAGGTCCAATTCCTCGGACGGTCGGGAGCCGTCGACGGTATCGACCGGCGCGCCCCAATCTTCGAACTCGGGGGCGGCGGATGTGGCGACGTGCACCTGGCCGCTCCACCCTCCCGCTTCGCTCACCACCTCGACCGAGTCGAGTTCTTGTGCGGGGGAGAAGGTGAGCACCAGACCGAGTCCCGGCTTGAGGTTCCCGAAGTTCGGACTGTTGTAGCGGTCCGAGCGCCAAGTGGTGGCGGAGTCGTCGTCCAGGAGGGCGCCCAACTCGTCGGGGTTCTCCCGCCCATCTCCCTTGGGGTCGAACGAAGTGATTTCGGTGGGCGCGACGTCGTGGGTGGCGGCCGCCTCGTCTGGTGCATCGGATGCGCCGGGGCGGACGACCAACCCGGCAGCCACGAGAACCGCGGCGACAACGATGGCGCCGACTGAAATCATCACGACCCGGTCGCCGCGGCGCGCCGGAGGGGCGGACGCCATCCCGGCCGGTGGCGTGTTCGGTGCCTCTGGCGCGGCCACGGCGGCGGAGAGCGGGGGAGTCGGGTCGGCAGGATGCTCCAACGCGATTTCCCGAACCAGGAACGGCCGTCCGGCGTGGCTGCCCGCGTCGAGCAGTTCGTTCAGATTGGGGTCGAGGAGGCGCGCCGCGCTCAGCTCGTCCTGTTGCGAGCGGTGAGCGTCGTCCGACGCGTCGGTCCAGACCTTGACCGCGACGTCGCGTCCCAGGACGGGATCGTGGGCCCGCCACGTCGTCGCGGTGACACCGCCCCCCAATCGCTCCTCGAGGCGGTAACGGTCCTCGATCAGGTCACCCCGCGCCGGCTGGCCGCCCTCGCTGCCGAACTCTTGGGTCGTCGCGTCAGTCATGCGCCTCTTGGAATCCGAACACCAGCTGCCGGTTGCCCTTCAGTTCGAACTCTCGTCGCGTCTTGCCCGTCGCCTTCCACCCTTCGGAAAAGCGCGCCGTGACCGTGACCTGCTCGGGGTTGGGGAGCACCTGGGAGCGAAGCTGCAGGCGATAGGTCGAGTTGTCGGGGTCGACGGGGCCGCCGAGGTTCAACTCCAGTGAGATTTTCCCGCCCGGCGGGATCGTGACGAAGGCGGAATACACGCGACGGCCGAGCTCATCGGCTTGCTCCATCTGCAGGGGCTGCCCGTCGAGTGATGCCGCCTCGAGCGCGAGGGGTGTGTAAACCGAGACCCAGGTCCGGTTCTCGCCAGGAGCAGTGCGCGACTCCCGTGGTCCGGCCGACCCGATGACGTATTCGGGGAGTCCTCTGGTCGGCGCGTCATTGCGAAGCTCGATGCGTACTTTCGCGTCGACGCGGCCGAGCACGGGGTCGAAGGTCAATTCGTATGAGGTCTTGCGGTGCAGGAACCAGTCGATCTTGTTACCCGAGGAGTTCTGATTGACGACGGCGAGGAGATCGGAGCTCTCGTGGGCGGCGGGGAACTCCCCCGCGGCTGAGACGTTGGTGAGTAGCTGCTGCTCTTCCGCGTCGGCCGCCCACATCTGGACGTTGCCGGAGCGGACCGCCGGGGCGAGGCTCAACGCGAGCGCTCGGAGGGAGGCACCCTCACCGGTGAGGCGGTTGAAGACGGCCGCGGTGACGTCGCCGAGGAATTCCTTGCGTTCGGGGTTCGGGAAGTAGAGGTATTGCTCGTGCAAAAGGACGCTCCGCGCGTTCTCGGCGGAGAGCGGGACGGGCCAGGGCGGGACTTCGATGGGTCCCGTGGCGGACAGGAGCGCGGCGAGCGCGAGCGGGTCGAGTCCGATGACGCCGTCGATCGGCTCACCGCCTGATTGCGGGAAAAGTTGGCTGGCGACTCGACCGACCGTCGGCCAGTCGGGGGTCATGGAGAGGTTCTGCCAGTTCTGCAACGGGAGGAACCGCCCGTAACGACTGGTGAACTCGTCCTCGTTACTCAAGGCGCGCGCGGCGGGATCGCCGCCGTTGTTCAGCGCGACGGCGTCTCCGGTGCGAGTGAGCGCGAGGCGACCGCCATTTGCCTCGAGGACGCCGAACGCGCCGATGATGCCGCCCGCGGCGCGGGACTCCGACGGAGTTTGCAGGGCAAGGAGATAGCGACGCGGACCGTCGCGGCCGAGCATGGCCGGCAGGTGTCCGAGAGCCTGTTCGAGGGTCGCCAGTGTGGGTGCCGCATTTTGCAGGCGCGCGTCGAGCTCCTCCGACGCGTCCGCAAGGGGCGGGAGAAGCGATCGAGAACGGGTCGCGTCCAGTTCTTCAATCGCACCGGCGACGGCAAGTCGAGCGCGCCGGATTCCAACGGCGGCGTCGTCCAGAGTTGCCAGGTCGAGCCCGCCTTCCGCCAGAGCGAGGTCAGAAGGGCCCACAGTCGCGGCGGCCGCGGCGGAGGCCACCTGTTCACCCGCGCCCGCCAAACCGCGCAGGGCGGCTGCGTTCTGCGACACGAGGGGCACGGCGTCCACGAGCCGCGCCGGCCAGCGACTCAAACGTTCACGTGCGCGGGCGAAGGCATTCGCGGCGAGCGAGAGGGAAGGGGCGCCCTCCTCACCGCGCTGCGACGTGAAGACGCGCGTCGCGCCCTGAGAAAGCTCCACTGCCTCTTGCAAGTCCTGCGCCGCGGGAATTGCGAAGAACAAAAACCCGCCGGCGGCGACCGCGACCAGCGCGAGTCCCGCGGAAAGCGCCAGCGCGAAGGATCGTCGCGCCTCATCGGAGGTGCGACGGGCCGCGACGCCGGCGAGAACCACGATGGCCAAGAGGCCGATGGCCTCGCGCCACGACGGGCCGCGCCGCCCTATTTCCGTGAGGAGCCCGACGCCCAGCAGGCCACCGGCGATCGCTTTCAGGGGGGGCATTCGGCTGCGAAGCAGGACGACCGCGATGGCAACGCCGGCGCCCGCGGCGACCAC
>DATLBX010000143.1:0-3102 GCA_035526705.1 Acidimicrobiales bacterium
GGCCAGGATCAGAAGACTGAGCATGGGACGGGGAGTACCCCACCCTGGCTTGCCGGAATCCCGCGCGCGCCTCCCAAAACGCCGGAAGCCTCCCGACCGGGAGGCTTCCGAACCACACTTCACAGCAACCGCCCTCGCTCAGAGGCGGCGGCTGTACAGGACCGCGGCCTGCCTCTTCTTGCCGGACCGGGCCACGATGCGCACCCGATAGACCCCGCGCCCCGCCTTCAGGCGCTTGATCGGCAACACCAGGTACTTCGTGCGGTCCGCCGCGCGGTTGATCCGCGACCGGTAGACGCGCTTCCTGCCCTTGAACACGGAGGTCACCACCCTGGCCCGCTTGGTCACCGTGAAGCTGATCACCAGCGAGCGCTTCTGGAGCCCACCGAAGACCGGCGAGCGCAGCTTTGCCGAGGCGAGCAGCCCACAGTCGGTCCGGCCGTGGAACCGCCTGGCTTTGAAGAAGCGCCCGTTCTCGCGACGCAGCGTGACCCGCCGCCGATCGAAGCGCCCGTCCGCCTGGCGGACCCGGAAGCGGACGAAGTAGTAGCCGTCGGTCATACGCCTGCCCTTGCGATCCCGGCCCTTCCAGGTCACCCCCTCGTCCAGGCCCTTGAACCGCGCGACCAGCCGGTTGCGCAGAATCCGGCGCCCGGCCGAGTCCTGGAACACGTCGATGCGAACCGGCGACAGCGCCCGGCGCGCGAAAGCGAACCGCAGGTGGCGGCCCTTCTTCAGGCGCTTGACCGCCACGGCCTCGAAGCCCGAGCTCGGCTCGCACGACTTCGACGAACCACCCAACACGCTGCCGCCCGCGGGCGCGCCCCGGGTGACGGTGACGGTCTCGACGTTGCTCGACCCCGTTCGGACGCCGTCGGCATAGACCCCGCGAACGCGGTAGGCGTAGGTGCCCTTGGTGCGATCGCGGACCTCGAACTTCTCCTCGAGCGACTCGCCGAGCGCGGTGAACTTCCCACCCGCCACGCTGATGTCGTCGACGTACCACCCGCACGGCTGCGAGAGCGCGCGGTTCTCGGCACCCGAGACCAGCTTGAAGCGAAGAATGATCTCCTTGCCCGAGTACTGGCCGATGTCGATGCTGTGTCGCTCGAAACCGCCGATGAACGTCTCGGGACTGGAGGGGTCACATGTCTTGGGATCGGTTTCACCCGCCGCGGTCATCGTCGCGAACAGGGCGGTGACCTGCTCGAATTGCTCCGGAGCCTCGGCGGTGGCGATCTCCACGACCCCTCGGTCGTCGCCCTCCATCTGGAAGATCGAGGCGAACGACAGCGTGCTGCTGCCCTTCGGGACCAAGAAACGCTCTTTCAAGGTCATCTGCGAGATGCCCTGCGGGATGACGCCGGCCGGCCTGATCTTCTCAGGTGGGACGCCGGACCAGTAGCTCGTCTTGCCCTCCGCGGCCTGGTTGCGGCGGACCTTGTTGGTGGAGCTGTCGGACTTCTGCCAGGGCGCGATGTCCGGGTGGGTAGGCGGTTCGACGTTCCACCTCTCCTCGACGGGGCCCTCGGCGTCCTCCTTGAACGCGATCTTGTAGTCGGTCGACTCCTCGACCAGGTACCGCTCGAACCCCTCGCGTGAGGCCTTGTCGAACGTCCACTTCAGCGGGAAGGTGCCGTCCTCGTCCTCGGCCGGGGGCCGGCTGAGGACCGGGGCGGTGAAGTTCGAGCCGATGACGGTGATCGGCACGGCCATGGTGTCGGTCTGGCCCGTCGTCACGTTGCGGACCGTGAGCTTGGACTGATAGACGCCGACATCGGGGAACCCGTGCGAAACCTCACGGCCGGTACCGGTGGTGCCGTCTCCGAAGTCCCACGTGTACTCGAGCTGGTCGCCGGCGACCTTCGCCCGCGACCCCGCGTCGGTGTACTGATACGTCCCCGAGGCATCGAAGCGCACGGCCTGGTTCTGCAGCGCCTCGTTGGGGAGCGCCTCGTAGTAGGCCACGACGTCGCCGTTGGCGGTCTGGCCGCCGCCCATCTCGGGCTGCAGCATGCCGTGAGACAGCAGCTGCGCGCACATCTCCATGCCCTTGATCCAGCCCTCGGCGAACTTCGTCCCGCCCTGCGACTGGGTAGGGCCGTTGCCGGCGTAGTCGTTGAGCGTGTTCTGGTTGTCGTTGGGGGTGTGGAGGATCGCCAGCGCGTCCGGGGTGTACGGCTCACCGTTGGAGTCAGGCCCGGTGATCTCGGGGCCCGGGTTGAAGAACGGGATGCCCAGCGCCTCGAAGTTCCGCCAGTCGCTGGAGAAGAGTTGGGGGCGGCCTTTGTCGACGAAGACGTCGGTGCCGATGTCGGACGCGACACCTGGTCTTGCCTCGCTCGTCGAGACGAAGATCTCCCGCACGCCGGCGTCGAGCGTCAAGTCGTCGTCGAGGCGGTCGAAGACCTCCTCGACCCACCGCGGCGCCTTCTCGTTGAACGCCGTGATGCGGTCGGTCGGGAACTCGGTGACCGTCTCCTCGTCGGCGATCTGAATGCCAAGATCGACGCGGTCCGCTGGATTTCCGTAGCGGAAGGCGGGATATCCGCCCGCGCACGGATCGGTGTTGAAGTAGGCGCGGACCTCGTGCTCCTCACCGGGCACGACGTTGTTCTGCGCGTAGTCGAGCGAGCCGAGCGTGCCGGTCTCCTCGCCGTCCCACGGGATGAACTTGACCGTGGCGCTGGGCCGGGTGCCCGTGGCCCGCCAGTAGTCGGCCATGATCTTGGCCACGCGGATGACCTGGGCGTGACCCTCGGCGGAGTCCCACGTCGACGCGGGGCCCCCCGTGGTCTGGTCGTAGTGAGCGCCGATGATGATCGTCTCGTCCGGGTGGTCGGCGCCCGGCACGACCGCGGCGACGTTGATCGCGCGGCCGGCCAGCGTGTCGTCCCCTCCCGGGTTCTCGAACTCGTAACGGCGGATCGTGACCCCGAAGTCGCCGAGGATGTCGCGCATCGTCTCGGCGTAGTAAAGGCCGTATTCGAGCTGGTGGTTGGGACACTCCCCGGCCACGGAGGACTTCGGATTGGTCGGCGGCCGCGGCACTGGGTTGGGCGCGCAGTAGCCGTGGCGCGTATCGGTGCCGCCGTTGCCGGG
>DATLBX010000144.1:0-5751 GCA_035526705.1 Acidimicrobiales bacterium
AGCTTCACTTCGGGATCAAGAAGGACTACCGCAACTTCAACCTGATGAAGAGCCGGGATCGGCGGTGAGCCTGTGAGCATCGTCAGCGCCCGCTCTGCCCGGCCCACCCACTGGACGGCGGCCCGGGTCGGCGTCGTCTGGCGCTCGTTCGACCTGCAGCTGGCCACGTATGCGGCCCTGCTGCTGTGCTTCGGGCTCGCAATGGCGTACAGCAACACCGCGACGAGCGGCAATGGGGTGTTCGACGGGTCGTCGGTGTTCCTGCGGGCGCTGATGTGGACCGCCATCGCCGTGGCCGTGTTCCTGGTGGCCACCACGTTCGACTACCACTGGCTCAAGACCCTCGCCTGGCCGCTGTACCTCTTCCAGCTCGGCCTCCTGACGCTCACGCTCGCGATCGGCGGAGGTGTCGGCGGCACGTCTCGCTGGGTGTCGATCTTCGGCATGCAGTTCCAGTTCAGCGAGCCTGCCAAGATCCTGATGATCGTCGTGCTCGCGAACTACCTCGGCAGCCGGATTGGAAAGCTCGGGTCCCTGTGGGCGATGGTGGGTGCGGGCGTCCTGGCCGGTCCTCCGTTCCTGCTGGTCCTGATGCAGCCTGACCTTGGCACGGCGCTCGTCTTCGGCGCCATCCTCGTGGCGACCCTGTTCATGTCGGGAGCCAGCCTGCGCTGGCTGGGGATCCTGTTCGCCGCCGCGATGGCCGCGTTCCCGTTCGTCTGGACGTACGTGCTGGCCGACTACCAGAAGGCCCGGTTGACGTCGTTCCTCAACCCCCTCGCGGACATCCAGGGCACGGGGTACCAGCTGTACCAGGCGCAGATCGCGGTCGGCGCGGGCGGATGGTTCGGGGTGGGTCTCACCAACGGCAGCCAGAACGCCGCCGGGCTCCTCCCCGTCCAGGACACGGATTTCGTCTTTGCGATCCTCGCCGAGGAGCTCGGCTTCGTCGGCGCGCTGGTCGTCTTCGGGCTCTTCGTCCTGCTCCTGTGGCGCGTCCTGACTGCCGGCTGGCGCTCGAAGGACCCATTCGGGACGATCTTCGCCTGCGGCGTCGGCGCGATGCTGCTGTTCCAGCTGTTCGTGAACGTCGGGATGGTGATCGGGATCATGCCGATCACCGGCATCCCGCTGCCATTCATCAGCCACGGCGGGTCGTCGCTGATCAGCATCGCGCTCGCCCTCGGCATCCTGCAGAGCATCAACATCCGCCAGGGCCGCGCCGAGTGGTGACCTCGGTCGCGCTGCATATCGGCTCGATCGTGGTCCGGGTGGAAAACCTGGAACGGCAGGCAGCCTTCTGGGAGGCCGCGCTTGGCTACACACGCCGGCCGGAGCCGGACGACACGTCGCAGATGCTCGTGCCGCCGGACGGCAATGGGCCGAACCTCAACCTCGACGTCCGGCCGGCCGCCGCGCAGGTCCCACCGCGCATCCACCTCGACCTCTATGCGGAGGATCAGGCGGCTGAAGTCGAACGTCTAGTGGCGCTCGGGGCGAGCCGCGTGGACTGGAACGCACCGGCAGACGCCGACTTCGTGGTCCTCGCCGACCCCGAGGGCAATCGCTTCTGCGTCATCGACAAGGGCGCTTGACCCGGCGCCCCGAGCGGGCGGGCGACGAATGAGGCTGCCGCGACGGGCCGAGCTGCGGCCCGCAAGGCCGGTCTGGCCCCGCCGCAAGTGTCCCCCAGCTCGAGTTCAGTCGAGCCACACGAGCGACGCGACCAGGAACGCGACACCACCGCCAAGGGTGAGTCCCGCGTTCAGCAGCATGGCGTCGCGATCGACTGTAGCGATGGCCCCCCACCTGGCCCAAGAGGGCGGTACCCACTCAGGCGGCTTTGGACGCACCCACAAGAACAGCGCCAGTCCAGCCAGCGCCATCGCCGCGAAAATCATGCGGCCGACGAGCACCCCATCCATGCCGTGAGTCTATGCCGGTAGTGTCTCAGTTTGAACGGGCTGGCCGTTGACTAGCCTAAGCATCGACCCCATGCTTAGGGACGTGAAGCTCAAGATGTGGCAGAGCGTGCTGCTCGCTTTCGTGATCTCGGGCGTCCTGCTCGTCGTTGTGTTCATGCTGCTTCCTGGCGGCGAGAACCAGCTACTCGTACCGGTGGCGTCGTGAAGCAATCCAAGATGCCCGCCGACCCGAACCGACGAGCCAAGGCGACGGTGGACGCCATCGACGCGATCCTCGATTCCTGGCCGGAGCCGGTCGAGCATGAGAAGGACCCGGAGCGGGTCGCGCGCGGGAGGCTCGGCGGGGCCAAGGGCGGGAAGCTGCGGGCGGAACGACTTAGTCCTGAGCGGCGAGCGGAGATTGCGCGCCAAGCGGCCAAGGCTCGCTGGAACAAACCCTAACCCGATACCGCTACGCGCGGCTCGACCGCGATTCGGTCGCCCGCTTCGCGGTAGTTCACCCCCCGCCGGTTCAGGCTCATTTCAAGGACGCCCTCCCGATCAAGGCAACGGGCCCAGGTCTCGACTGCGGATCGCAAGCTAGAGATCGCCCGGTCCTCATCGGGGCCGTGCCCAGCAAGGCCAATTTCCGCGTTACGAGCAGAGAAACCCCCGCGAATGGCCTGTACCGTAATGTTCGGCTGAATCGTCACGTTCCGCCCGCCCTTCCGTCATCTGCGCCAATTCGCGTTCATTTGACGGTAGCGGAGGCGGCGGGCGGCGTCGCGCAACGTAACCAGACAAGTTGTGGCCGATGTTGCTGTATCCTATTGACACGCTGGGATTCGCAGCCCCATACTGTCCTCGCGGGTCGAAAGGAGGCCCGAGCCAATGCTGGAAGCCGTCAATCCGCGACCTTTGGCAGACGATGAGCGTCGGCCATACGCGCCCGCGGCGAACGTGGTCGGTCTACTTGAGCGGATCCGAAGACGCAACCTCCCGGATGTGATCGACCCTGATTTCATGCGGATCGCAGGCATCCCCGAAGGCACGATGGGCCGCGTCGGCTTTGCTCTGCGCTTTCTCGAGCTCACGGACGACGCCGGACGACCGACTGATCGATTGCGCGCCATCGCTCGCGCCGACGACGAGGAGTTCAGAGAGCTTCTTGCCGCTGTATTGCGGGAGGCCTACGCGGCGGACTTTGCCCGCATCGACCCAGCCCAGGACACACAGGCGCGGATCGTCTCGGCGTTTCAGCGATACGAGCCCCGCTCTCAGACCGAACGCATGGTGATGCTATTTCTCGGGATGGTCCGCGCCGCAGGGCTCCCCGTCTTGGAAGCCCCGCGCGAGCGTGCGATGCAGCCGGTTCGCGTGACTCCACGTCCAATCGCGGTCCGTCGCGTCTCGACGATCCCTCGGCCCCGGACTCCGAACCCCGTTCAAGACGCCTCAATACGCGGCGCCTCTACCGCTCCTGCGGACAACCTCGTGTTCGGCGTGACCATCGAGGACATCGGTGCGCTGCCGCCCGACGAGTTCACGGAAGTCTGGAACGCGCTTGGGAAGATCGCGCAGGCCCGCGCCAGGTCATTGAAGGCGCTCAGCGACATGAGCCAGGCCGCAGCGGACCGCAACCGCGCGGAACAGGAGGAAGAGCCCAAGCGGGACCAATGAAAAAGCGCCGGGGCTCATTAGGTCTTGCGAGCCGGCCCCGGCGCTAGAGCGGAAAGGAGCTGCGACGGTGAAACACCGTCTCGGGCCTCTGCCGTGGGAGTCAACCCCACGGTATGCCCGGCTCTTCCAAGGCGCGAGGCCCCCGAAAGGGGGCTTCGTCCTTTCCTAAGCATGAATCTTCAGATTCGATCCGTCAACCCATTGACTTCCTGCTTACCTAAGCATATAGTTCACTTATGAACCGACTGAGCCGCAAGGAACAAGCCGCCATCATCCGGGCGCTGGTCGAGGGCAACAGCCTCCGATCCACGACCCGGATCACTGGCCATTCCATCAACACCGTGAGCAAGCTCCTGGTCGAGCTTGGAGCGGCGGCTGAGGCGTTCCTGTACGACAACCTCCGCGACCTTCCCGCGACGCGGATCGAGTGCGACGAGATTTGGGCCTTCTGCTACGCCAAGAGCCGAAACGTCCCCGACGAGCACAAGGGCGAGTGGGGCTACGGCGACGTCTGGACATGGGTCGCACTGGACCCCGACACGAAGCTCGTCTGCACCTGGCTGGTCGGGAAGCGCGAGGGCGGCGAGGCGCAGACGTTCCTGCTCGATCTGGCGGGGCGGCTCCGCAACCGCGTTCAGATCACGACGGACGGCCACAAGCCGTACATCCAGGCGGTCGAGGCGGCGTTCGGCAAGGACGTGGACTACGCGATGCTCATGAAGGTGTACGGCACGGACCCGAATGAGGAACGCCGGTTCTCGCCTCCGGTGGTGCTGGACGAGACGGTGTTCGTCATGCAGGGCAACCCCGACCCCACGAAGATCAGCACGAGCTACGTCGAGCGGCAGAACCTGACCATGCGGATGGGGATGCGGCGGTTCACGCGCCTGACCAACGGATTCTCAAAGAAGGTCGACAACCACGCCGCGTCGGTGGCGCTGCACTTCATGTACATGAACTACGGACGGCCCCACAAGAGCCTCGCCAACCCGTACCAGCGCACTCCGGCGATGGCGGCGGGCCTCGCGGATCACATCTGGACGTGCGAGGAGATTGCGGCGTTGTTGGTCTAGCGGGACAATCGCGCGGTGCGGAAACCATCGGACGGGGCTGAGTTCTACGACGAAGAGGGCGTTTTCGAGCGGTACTTCGCGCCGCGCACGCGCGCTTCCGACTCTCCTGTTCTGACGATGGAGATGCCCGCCTTCTGGGACGCCGCAGGCGACGTTACCGATCTCGCCATCCTTGATCTTGGCTGTGGCGACGGGCAGTTGGGCGAGGAGCTAGTAGGCCGTGGTGCGGCTCGGTACGTCGGCATCGATGCGTCCGAACGCATGGTCACAGCGGCCGCCAGTCGCCTGGGAGAGGAGGGGCGCGCCGCCATCGTGCGGGCGGACCTTGCGACGTACCAACCGCGGGAGCAGTTCGATCTTGTCGTCTCGCTGCGCGTGCTCCACTACGTAGCCGATCTCACCGGAGTCCTCCATCGTGCCGCGGCCGCGCTTCACCGCGGCGGCCGCGTTGTGTACTCGCACGAGCACCCGATCGTTACGAGCTTCGAAGCAAGAGAGCCAGACGGAAGGCGCGCCAACTGGACCGTGGACAACTACTTCGCCTCGGGACCCCGCGAGGTCATCTTCCTCGGCAAGCGAGTCGTGAAGCACCACCGGACCGTCGAGGAGCACCTAAGGGCGGTCGCCGATGCTGGCCTGTCCTTCTCGCGCCTTAGTGAGTGCGCCCCCGTCCGCGAGCGTTTCGAAGGCGACGAGGCGGAGTACGAGCGTCGCCTGCGTATACCCCTGTTCCTGATGATCGAGGCCAGCCGCTCAAACTGATGCACTACCGCGCTCGGGGTAGTGTCTCAGTTTGACTGTGCTGGCCTTGGCGGCGGGCCTCGCGGACTCATATCTGGACGTGCGAGGAGATGGCTGCGCTGCTGGAACCGTGAGGCGGTAACGTCTCCGCCATGCTCCAAATCACCATCCGCGAAGAACGTGCCAGTGACCACGAGGCCGTTCGGGGCGTCAACGATGATGCCTTCGGTCGCCCGTTGGAGGGGGGCATCGTCGACGGCGTCCGCGGTACGGACCGATGGATCGACGGTGGGTCCCTTGTGGCGGAAACACCCCAAGGGCGGATCGTCGGACACCTTCTCATCAGCGAAGGG
>DATLBX010000145.1:0-26649 GCA_035526705.1 Acidimicrobiales bacterium
GATCCTGCTCGCCACCTTCAGATGGTGGCTGGCGGTCGGATTGCTCGTCGGCTGGAGCGTGATGGTTCGAGTCGTCTTCAAGCAGTTCAGGCGGCAGATCGCCTCGATGATGAGCGAGTCCGACACTCTCCGCCGCGCCAACTACATCGCTGGCCTGGGCATGACTTCCCAGGCCGCGAAGGAAACGCGTGTGTTCGGACTGTCGACCTGGCTCGGGACGCGTTATGTGGCGGAGTGGTGGGATGCCATCAAACCGATGATGGAGGAACGACGCAAGGGTCGGTGGAAGCTCCCCTTGATCTGCATTCTCATCGGCGGCCTGATGACGATCGGTTTCGTGGTGGTCGGCAGGGCCGGTCTGAGCGGAGAGCTCACCTTGGGCGAGCTCATGGTCTACCTGGGCGCGGTGGGAGGCATCGGCGCGATCGGTTCAATGGGGAATCAACACCTCGAAGTGGGCTGGGGCCTGGCCTCGGCCGCGGAAGTGTTCGACTTGGAAAAGGAACTCGGTGTGGCTGCGGCGAGGCGCCAGACGGGGGAAGTGCCGGCGGGAGTGCTGCCTGAACGCGAGATCCGCTTCGAGAACGTCTCATTCCGGTACTCCAGTGGCGCGGCGGTCTTCGAAGGCCTGAATCTCAGGATCGAGGCGGGCAAATCCCTGGCGGTCGTCGGTGACAACGGCGCGGGTAAGACGACCTTGGTCAAGCTGCTTGCCCGGCTGTACGACCCGACGGGGGGGCGTATCACAGTCGATGGTAAGGACGTGGCCGACTTGAACCCCGCAGAATGGCAGCGCCGAGTCGCGGCCATTTTCCAGGACTTTGTCCGATACGAGTTGCCCGTGTCGGACAACGTCGTGATGGGCGCCATCGAGCGCGCCGACGATCTAGCTGCCCGCGATGAGGCGGCGCGGCGCGCCGGTGCCATGGAGACGATCGAAAGCCTGCAACACGGATGGGAAACGTCGCTGTCGCGGCAATCCGAGGACGGGACCGACCTGTCGGGGGGCCAGTGGCAGAGGGTCGCGCTCGCGAGAGCGCTCTTCGCAGTGTCGGCCGGAGCGGGAGTGCTCGTACTGGACGAGCCGACGGCCAACCTCGACGTACGCGCCGAGGCTGATCTCTACGACCGGTTCCTCGACCTGACCAAGGGAGTGACGACACTCGTTATCTCCCACCGGTTCTCGACGGTTCGGCGGGCTGATCGCATCGTGGTCCTGGACGCGGGGAAGGTCGTCGAAGACGGTACGCACGACGAGCTCCTGGCGGTTGGCGGCAGATACGCCACGATGTTCCGGCTGCAGGCGGCGCGCTTCGTCGACGAGCCCGACGCCGCGGACGCGCTTCCGGAAGCCGCGGTGATCATTTGAACGGAATCCGACAATTCTTCCGCGGCCTGGCCGTGCAACTGGGCTTGGCCTTCCGCGCCGACCCTTGGCGCGCCAGCTTCGTCGTGTTCGGCATGAGCGTCGGCCCCGGCCTATTCGCCGTCGAGTCGCTGTTCATGAAGCAACTGGTGGATGGGTTCCTCGCGCACGACAGTGGGGCGGTCACCCAGGCCGCAGTGATGACCGGAGTGCTCATGGCGGGCGGCGCCATGCTCATGATGTTCGCCTTCAACCAGATGGTGCCGCTCATCGAGAAGACCGGCCGGCTGACGACTGAGCGGTTGATGCAGGTCACATCGGGGATCGGCGGACTCGAACACTTCGAACGGCCGGAGTACGCCGACAAGATCGAAGTCATCCAAACCCATCGCAGCGAACTGGCCAGCGGTGTCCACGTAGTGACCGGGACAATTGGTATCTGCATCGAAGTGGCCATCACCGCGGCCCTCTTGTCGAGCATCAACCCGCTACTGCTACTGCTGCCGCTTTTCGCGCTGCCGTCGCTTCTTACCGGGACCCTGGGAGAGAAAATCCGGCAGCGGTATCTGGATCGCACCGCGGAACAGGTTCGTCAGGCCAGACACTTCTTCGAACTGTCGACTACAGCAGCCCCCGGCAAAGAACTGAGGGTCTTCGGTCTCCGGGAACACCTCGTGGACCGTCATCGCCGTACATGGAACTCGGTCATGGGACAGCACGACCGCATGGCCTGGAAGACGATCGGGGTCACGTCGGCAGGATGGATCGGATTCGCGGTCGGGTACGCCCTCGCGATTCTGCTGGTGGTCCGGCAGGCGATCACCAATCCGGCGGAGACTTCGATCGGCGACGTGGTTCTCGCCCTTTCGCTTGCAGCGCGGGTGAACTCGCTTGTTCTGCAGTTCACCGGCGTGATCATCGGGGCGTTTCGCGCCTCGAAGATGGCCAATCGCTACCTCTGGCTACTCGACTACGCGAGGGAGTACGCGAACCGGACCAAGCCCGGCGCGCCGGCGGCTGTGCCGGGTCGGCTGGAAGAAGGGATTCGGCTCGAAAGCCTGACCTTCGCCTACCCCGGCACGGACAAGCAAGTTCTGGAGGACGTCGATGTGCTCCTTCCCGCGGGCTCGACCGTCGCGGTGGTGGGGGAGAACGGCGCAGGCAAGTCGACGCTGATGAAGCTGCTGTGCAGGTTCTATGACCCCACGACCGGGCGCATCACCGTCGACGGAGTCGATCTGCGCAACTTCGACACCGAGGAGTGGCGCCGCCGTATATCCGCGGGGTTCCAGGACTTCGCCAAGCTCGAGATGCTGGCTCGAGAGGTCGTCGGCGTGGGCGACGTTCCCGTCATGGAAGACACCGAGGCCGTCGCCGCGGCCCTGGACCGCGCCGGTGGGTCGGATGTCCCCGTCCGGCTGCCGCAGGGTCTCGAGACGCCGATCGGGAAGTCGTTCGAGAACGGGGCGGAGCTGTCGGGCGGGCAGTGGCAGAAGCTGGCTCTCGGCCGGGCCATGATGCGCCAATCACCGCTGCTTCTCGTCTTGGACGAACCGACATCGGCGCTGGATGCCCACACCGAGCACGCGCTGTTCGAGCGTTACGCGGGGGCAGCTGCCGCCACCGCGGCGGCTACGGGAGCGATCACCGTTTTGGTCTCGCACCGCTTCTCGACAGTGCGAATGGCGGACCTGATCATGGTGGTGGACGAAGGCGGGCTGGCCGAAGTGGGCAGCCACGCGGAGTTGATGACTCGCGGCGGGTTGTACGCCGAACTCTTCGAACTCCAAGCTCGCGCATATCGCTAGCCGCCCTCAGCCCAGCGGGCGTACTTTGACGTCCTGGGCCCATCAAAGTACGCCCGCATTCACGGGCGACCTCGAGTGGGCGTGCTTTGTCGTGCTGGGGACAGCAAAGTACGCCCACTCGGTGGAGAGTCCGCCCGCATGACGACTGTGCTGCGCGACCTGCACGCCACTTGGGCGTGGGTGGTGATCATCGGGAATGGGATGGCCGGCGTGTGGGCCCTCTTCGCGCTGCGGATCCACGCGCTGCGCACTCGCGCCCTCTGGTGGTTCACCGCGATCGTGCAGATCGCAATCCTGGTTCAGGTGGTTCTTGGTGTCGTGATGATGAACGCGCAGGGGCTCAAGGTGGAGAAATTCCACATGTTCTACGGCTTCGTGGCGATCATCGCCGGGGCGATCATGTACTCGTACCGCCACGCGCTGGCCCACCGCATCTACCTGCTCTACGGCCTAGGCGGCCTCTTCCTGATGGGACTCGGAATCCGCGCCATCCTCGTCGTCTAGGAAGGCGGCAGGCGGGCATGGGTGGAGCCCCACGCTCCGCTGCGGCTGGGTTGGGGCGCCCAGCCGGCCAAGAGTTACAGGTGGACTACGAAGCAGGTGGTGGTGCGGGTGATGCCGTCGATCAGCTGAACACGGCTGACGACCATCTTTCCGAGCGAATCGACATCAGGCGCCTCAGCGCGGGCGATGACGTCGTATGGCCCCGTCACGTCCTCGGCGGAGATCACTCCGGGGATGCCACCGGCCTCTTGGGCGACCTTCGCGGCCATTCCCACCTCGGTCTGGATCAACAGGTACGCGCTGACGGAAGCCATGGGGGAGGAAACTACTCGGCCGTGCTCGACGCGTTATTCGCTGAGGCGCTTTTCGAGAGCTTTGAGTTCGTCGGTCAAAGCCTCGGGCAGACGGTCGCCGAATGTGGCGAAGTGCGCCTCGATGTCGGGAACCTCCGCGCGCCACTCCTCGGAGTCCACCGCAAGAACCTCGTCCAGCTTTTCCTGGGGCAGATCGAGACCGACGGTGTCGATTGCGCCAGGCGCGGGGAGCCAACCGATCGGCGACTCGATCGCGTCGCCGCCGCCCGACACCCGCTCGAAGATCCAGCGGATGACCCGGCTGTTGTCGCCGAAGCCCGGCCAGAGGAACTTGCCGTCCGTGCCCTTACGGAACCAGTTGACGTAGAAGATCGAGGGGAGCTTGTCCGGATCTCCCTTCGCTCCGATCTCGAGCCAGTGCGCCAGGTAATCGCCGACGTGGTAGCCCGTGAACGGGAGCATCGCGAACGGGTCCCTGCGCAGCTTGCCCACGGCGCCGGCCGCGGCCGCGGTGGTCTCGGACGCCATGATCGAACCGAGGAAGACGCCATGGTTCCAGGAGTACGCCTGGTGAATTAGCGGCACCACGGAGGCCCGGCGGCCGCCGACGAGGATCGCGGAGATGGGCACACCGGCGGGGTCCTCCCATTCGGGGGCGATGGTCGGACACTGGCTCGCCGGAGCGGTGAAGCGGGCGTTCGGATGAGCCGCCGGACGGCCGTCGCCGGAAGCGTCAGCCGGCGTCCAGTCCTGACCCCGCCAGTCCGTCAGGTGCCTGGGGGTGTCGGGCGTCATTCCCTCCCACCAGACGTCACCGTCATCGGTGAGCGCGGTGTTCGTGAAGATGCAGTTCTCGGTCAGCGTCGCCATCGCATTCGGGTTGGTGTCCATGCCCGTGCCGGGAGCCACGCCGAAGAACCCTGCCTCCGGATTGATGGCCCGGAGATGGCCGTCGGGTCCGAACTTCATCCAGCAAATGTCGTCGCCGACGGTCTCGACCTTCCAGCCCGGCTCAGTCGGCACGAGCATCGCAAGGTTCGTCTTGCCGCACGCCGAAGGGAAGGCCCCGGTCATGTACTTCACTTCGCCCTCGGAGTTCGTCACCTTGATGATCAACATGTGCTCGGCGAGCCAGCCCTCGTCGCGCGCCATCGCCGAGGCGATCCGCAGGGCGAAGCACTTCTTGCCCAAGAGAGCGTTCCCGCCGTATCCCGAGCCGTAGGACCAGATGGCCCGCTCCTCAGGAAAGTGAACGATGTACTTGTTCTCCGCGTCGCACGGCCACGGAACGTCGTCCTGACCTTCTTCGAGTGGCGCGCCGACAGAGTGCAGACACGGAACGAATGCACCGTCGCCGAGCACGTCGAGAGCCTTTCGACCCATGCGCGTCATGATCCGCATGTTCACCACGACGTACGGCGAGTCGGTGAGCTGCACGCCGATGTGAGCGATGGGGGAGCCCAACGGACCCATCGAAAAGGGAACGACGTACATCGTCCGGCCCTTCATCGAACCACGGAACAGTTCCGTCAGGGTGGCCTTCATCTCGGCGGGTTCACGCCAGTTGTTAGTCGGACCTGCATCGCCCTCGTCGACCGAGCAGATGTAGGTCCGGTCCTCCACACGCGCCACGTCGCCGGCGTCGGAGCGGGCGTAGTAGCTGTTGGGACGCTTGGCGTCGGCCAGCTTGGTGAAGGTGCCCGAATCGACCAGTAGTTGCGCGAGACGGTCGTACTCCTCAGCGGAACCGTCGCACCACTCCACGCGCTCGGGAGCGGTCAGCGCCGCGACCTCGTCCACCCACTCGATCAGCTTCTTGTTCGTGGTGGGCAAGGTTGCGGTCGGCATGTCTGTCGATCTCCAGTCTTGTCGCGTGCGATCACGAAATGGCGTGGCTCAACCCGGCTACAGCGTAGAACTCGGGCCTTCGGCTAGTCCCCGCCCAGCACTCCGCTCAGCGAGCGCTCGGGCTCAGGCTTCCTCGCCCGGGGGCGGAGGGGGCGTTCCCATGTCCACCTCGGAGCCGAGGCGTAGGTTCGTCGCCCGGCCGGCGGAGTCCAGATCAAAAACGACTCGCTGACCTTGGCGGAGCATGCGAAAGATGGATCCCGTCAGCGCGTCCGGGGCCAGATCCAGTTCGGCGCGGTCGGGCTCCCGTAGGAGCGAGCCCTCCCCGGTGGCCGAGTCGAAGGCCTTGACTACGCCTTGCACGCCGGGACTAAGCGGCGGTGCTGCCGGAGTGGCTGGGTCGGCGGACGGCTTTGGTGACCTTGCCGGCCTTCAAGCACGAAGTGCAGACGTTGATGCGCTTGGCGGTGCTGCCCACCATGGCTCGGATGCGCTGAATGTTGGGGTTCCAGCGACGACGCGTCTTCTTTTGGGAAAACGGCACGTTGTTGCCGAAGGACGGCTTCTTGCCGCAGACATCACATACCGCTGCCATAGGGGACAAAGGTTAGCCTGCTCGCCAATGCCGCTGGATCGGACGGGCCCGGACGACCTGAGTCGTTTGTTTACCGCCTATCGCGACGTCTTACGGTCCCACCGCGAGGTCATCAACCGGCTCAACGTCTACCCCGTTCCGGACGGCGACACGGGAACCAACATGGCCTTGACACTCGACTCGGTCGTCAACGAGCTCGCGAACGCGTCCGGTATGGACGAAACCTGCAAGGCAATCGGCCACGGCTCGCTCATGGGGGCCCGGGGCAACTCCGGAATCATCCTTTCGCAGGTGCTGAGGGGCATTTCGGATCGCTTCAAGCCGCTGGCCGACGCGGGCGCCTCGGACTGGGCGGGCGCGCTGACTCAAGCCGCGGAGGCTGCCTACGGGGCTGTGATGCGGCCGGTGGAGGGCACGATCCTGACCGTTGTCCGCGAGGCTGCGGAAGCTGCGGCTCAATCGGCCGAAGGCGGCAGGGCGGGGCTGGCCGAGGTCGTCCAGTCCGCTCGCGACGCGGCCCAGAAGTCCCTCGATCGCACGCCTGAGCTTCTACCGGTCCTCGCCCAAGCCGGTGTGGTCGACGCGGGCGGCGCGGGGTTCCTACTGCTGATGGATGCGCTTCTGCACGTGATCGACGGTCGGGCGCTGCCCGAGCCTCCCGACGCCACGTCCCTACCGGCAGGCTCGGTCACCGCCACGCCGTCGGACGGCCACGACTCGCTCAATGCGGCCCACGACTCCGTCAGCGACCTCCGCTACGAGGTGATGTTCCTCCTGGACGCACCTGATCACGCCGTGCCCGCTTTCAAGGAGGTCTGGGCGGGCGTCGGCGACTCGATCGTTGTGGTCGGCGGCGACCGGCTCTGGAACTGTCACATCCACACCGACGACATCGGCGCTGCCATCGAGGCCGCGCTCGAGATCGGAACGCCCCGGCGGATCCAGGTGACGGACCTGATGGAGCAGGTCGCGGAGGAGAAGTGGGTCCGCGACGCGGTGGCGGCCCGCGGCACCCCGACCGATGAGGAGGACGTCGGCCCGGCGGTGCCGACTGCCGCGGTTGCAGTCGCTACGGGCGACGGGATCCGCCGCATCTTCCGGTCGCTGGGGGTTCACCAACTGATCGCCGGCGGGCAGTCGATGAACCCATCGACGGCGCAAGTGCTGGAAGCGGTAGAGGCGGCTCCTGCTGAGGAGATCGTGATTCTGCCGAACAACAAGAACATCGTGCCGGTCGCCCAGGCGGTGCGGGAGCTCACCGACAAGACGGTGCGCGTCGTACCGACTACGAGTGTGGCCGAAGGCTTCGCGTCACTGCTTGCCTACGACCCCGAGGCGACGGCTGACGAGAACCACACCGCGATGCTCGAGGCAGCCGCTCGCGTCATCCCCGGCGAGGTAACGCAGGCAGTCCGATCCTCTGACTCACCTGCCGGTCCCATCGAGGCGGGGGACTGGCTTGGTATCTCTCGCGACGGCATCAGCGCAGTCGAGTCGAGTGCGACCGACGCGGTATGCGCGCTGTTGGGCAAGCTCGTCACGGACGATCACGAGATCGTCACATTGATCGAGGGCGAAGGAGCTCGCCCGGCGCACACACGGACGATCACCGAATGGCTGGCCGAGCACCGACCGAACGTGGTGGCTGAAGTGCACCATGGCGGTCAGCCGCTGTACCCCTACCTGCTTTCGATCGAGTAGGGCCCCATGGGGCGCGGGCTGTCGCAACTGGCAGCGATTCCGGTCTCGGAGCTGCGCGGCGTAGGGCCGAAGAAGGTCGAGTCGCTCGAGTCGATAGGCGTTTCCACTGTCCTCGATTTGCTCACCTATTACCCGCGGCGCTACATCGACCGCACGCGGCAGCTGCCCATCAACGAACTGACCGTCGGTGAAGAAGCCCTGATCGTGGTGACCGTCCGGCGAGCCAACGTGCGACGCACCCGGCGCGGGCAGGCGATCGTGGAGATCGACGTCGGCGACGGCTCGGGAACCTTGCGTGCCACCTTCTTCAACCAGGCGTGGCGGGCGCGGCAACTTCCCGAAGGCACGACTGCGGTTCTCTTCGGAAAGGTCGACCGCTATCGCGGCCAGCGGCAGATGACCAATCCGGTGGTGGACCTGATTGGGAACCGCACCGGGAAGATCGTGCCGATCTACCCGCAGTCGGAGAAGGCTGGCCTATCCACCTGGGAGCTCGCCGGTTGGGTCGAGGAGGCCCTCAGCCGCGCCGGCGAGTTCGACGAACCCGTCCCGGATTCCTGGCGCGATCGCCTTGATCTTCAGGACCGCACCTGGGCCTTCCGCAACGTCCACGAACCATCGACGATGGCAGCCTCGGTCGCGGCGCGACGACGTCTGGGCTTCGACGAATTGTTCCGGCTGCAGATGACGTTGGTCCTGCGGAAGAAGGCCGTCGAGCGGGCGGCGAAGGGGGTCGAGCACGTTACCGAGGGCCCGCTTATCGATCAGTTCCTGGGCGCGCTGCCCTTCCCGCTCACCGGCGCGCAGATGCGGGCCAACGCGGAGATCGCCGCGGACCTGACGTCGACGATTCCAATGCACCGCCTCCTGCAGGGCGACGTGGGGTCGGGAAAGACGCTCGTCGCGGCGACCGCCCTTCTCGTCGCGGTTCAAGGGGGCCACCAGGGCGCCCTGATGGCGCCCACCGAGGTGTTGGCCGAGCAGCACTACGCCGCCTTCCGCTCGCTCTTGGCTGACTTGACGATCGTCGAGGAGGGTTCCCTGTTCGGTGAGCGACCTCTCGCGGTGGAGCTTCTTACGGGTCGAACGCCCGCCGCGGATCGAAACCGATTGCACGCGGGCCTCGCGTCGGGTGCGATCGACATCCTCATCGGGACTCATGCACTCCTGACGGAGGGGGTCGATTTCGCTGACCTCGGCGTGGTCGTAATCGACGAGCAGCACCGCTTCGGCGTGGAACAACGAGCCGTTCTACGGGCCAAGGGCACCGACCCCGACGTGTTGGTGATGACAGCGACGCCGATCCCTCGCACCGCGGCCATGACGCTGTACGGCGATCTCGATGTGACCGTGCTCGACGAGATGCCCCCGGGGCGAACGCCGGTGAAGACCGTTTGGGCGCCGGGACCCTTAGGAGAAGAAGAAGCGTGGGGTCGGGTCCGTGCCGAGATAAGGGAAGGCCGTCAGGCTTACGTCGTGTGTCCCTTGGTGGAGGACTCGGTTCGCATCGAAGCCCGTTCCGCCGAAGAGGAGCACACGCGTCTGAGCGCCGAGGTCTTCCCCGATCTGCAGCTCGGTCTTGTCCACGGCAGGTTGTCGTCGAAGGACAAGGACGAGGTGATGTCGAAGTTCCGGGCGGGCGACATCGACGTGCTCGTCGCTACCACCGTCATCGAGGTTGGAATCGACGTGCCGAACGCGACAGTGATGGTGATCGAGTCGGCAGATCGTTTCGGTATAGCGCAGCTTCACCAGCTCCGGGGTCGCGTCGGGCGCGGCGCGGACGAGTCGTGGTGTTACCTGCTGGGTGGGGAGACCGCCATTGCGGAGGGCGGCGACGCAGAGGAGCGCATGAAGGCGGTTGCCGAGACGACTGACGGGTTTCTCTTGGCGGAAGTCGACCTCGAGTTGCGAGGCGAGGGCGCGGTGCTGGGCACGCGGCAGAAGGGCCGCAGTGATCTCAAGCTCGCCTCGCTCCGGCGCGACAAGGACCTACTGCTCGCAGCGCGAGAGGCGGCTTTCGAGGTCGTGGAGTCCGACCCCTTCTTGACGGATCACCCGCTCCTGCTGAAGGAGGTGCAGAGCCTGATCACCGAAGAGGAGGCGGCGTTCCTCTTCAAGAGCTGAGGGTTTCAACTCTCGTCGTCGACGAGGCCAAAAGCGGCGGGTTTCTTCTGCATCACCGTGAAGGCGACCAGCATGGTTGTGAAGTAGATGAGACCGACTCCGTAGACCATCGTGTGCAGTACGACGAGCCACCTGGGGTCGGCGAACACGGACCAGTGGAGCGCCAAGAGGCCGCCCCAGGCGGCTGCGAAGCCGACCGCCAGCCACCTGAAGGTTCTGAAAATCGTCGAGGGGAACCCGAGTAATTCGCCTCGACTCCGGCGAGCTCGATACGCCTCCTCTCGGGCCAGCGCCCGCTCGAACGGGTCGTCCGTACCCGCGGCGCTGCTTCCGTCAGTTGCCATTGCCATCTCCGGTCTCCTTGAGGGATTTGAGGTCGACCGCGGCGCGGTCGAGGATTTCTTGGGCTTGTTCGGGGTCGACCAGCCCGCTCAACGGCAGGACCTGATGAACGAAGCGTTCGAGCGCGGGTTCCAGGTTCCCGTCCGCTCCCAAACGAGCACCGGTGCGGCTCTCGACGGCGGCGAGTTGACGCCGGCGTTGCGCCCGCACCTTGCGACCCGACGGGGTAAGCGCCCAGGACTTCGCACTATTCCGGTCATCCGTCGCGATCAACTTCTCATCCGCCAACGCGTTGAGCGCGGGATATACGGAGCCCGGTGAGGCGCGGTAGGTGGGACCGAAGAGACGTCCCAGGTCGGTCATGAGCTCGGATCCGTTCATCGGTCGGAGGTCGAGCAGAGCCAGCACCACGAGCGGAAGTTCCCCCGGCATGAAGAACTGAACCCGCTCTTTACTCGCCACCCCGCCCCCTTCCTCGCTTGATACGAACTCTTTACGAAGAATATCGAACGAGTTACGAACGGTCAAGAGTGTCTTACAGTGCGCCAATTGCTATTACACTCACTGTGCAGTAAGGTATACACATCCCGCCCGTTACCGACTCCCACCGCGCCACCTACCGGCCTCACTCACGAGGCTGGACCGCGTCGGTCGCCGGCGCGCCGGAGGTTGCGGCCTTTGGCCGGACGCTCGAGTCGGCGCGGATCGATGTTGTCGATCAGTTGTCGCGCCATCTCGGCGTGTATCCCGGATCGATCACGCTCACCGATGACGTCGACCTCCCGGAATCCACCGAGAAGGCGCTCGAGATGGCGCGAGCCGCGAGGAACTCGGCACTGGAGGCGGCCGCGGCGAGTCAGGCGGCAACTGCCAGTGCCGTGGTCGAGCTAACCGCGGAGGGACTCAGCCTGAGGGACTGCGGGTACCTGCTCGGTCTGTCGCACGGACGAGTGCGACAAATTCTCGAAACTGCGCCGCGCCGCGGAACAGGAAGACCGAAGAAGCCGAAATCGACAAGAAAGAAGACAGGGGAGTGAACATGGCCGTGCCGAAGGTAGAAGTGGAGACGGAGTCCGCCGGGCGGTACCCGGACGTTGATCTCGAGACGTTGCACCGTTTGGTGTCGCAGCTGAGCGACGAGAACTCCTATGTGATCCTGCACCGCAGCGACAAGCCGGACGAGTTCGCGCAGGCGGCGATGGCGCGACGGCCGACGGCGAAGACGGTAAAGGGTTCGTTCATCGTCGAGTTCAAGGACGCGTCAGGCGAGCAGTGCCAGGCCAAGGTCACCGACATCACGAAGATCCAGACGGCGCTCGCCGGCTGGGCCTTCGATCTCGATGGCTGGAAAGAAGACCTGAAATGGAAGCCGCTGAAGCTGAACCGGGCAGTCAATCTGAATGGCAACTGCGTTGCGTCGGAAGCCGACGGGATCTGGACGGCGTCTTTCCCGGCGTTGGGGTTCACCGCGACGGGACCGACTGAGGACGAAGCCATGGCGGAGCTCCGCACGGTGATCTTCGAGACCGCCAACCGCGACGCCGATACGAGGGCGGCCTTTGCCAAGTGGAGCTCCGAGAACCTGATCGAGATGTCACCTGAGGAGCTCGAGCGCCTGAAGGGCCGCAGGCTGAGCCCTGAACAGGAGGAGCGGATCAACCAGAGCTTCGCGGAGCTCATGCGCACCCGCGAAGTACGAAAGCCGGCTAAGCGGAAGACGAGGTCCTAGTTCGAACGGTCAGGCGGGCGGGAGCCTTACGAACAAGCCTTCGGCCTCGACGGCCGGGGTGCCGTCTGCCAGGCTGAGACGACCGAAGAGACGATGTCTTCTCGAGGACAGCGGGGGATCACTGTCGCGCCAGGCCTCGATTGTCAGGGGCTGGCCGTCGAGCGGCACGGGGCGACGGAACCGGACGTTCAGCGTCGCAGTGATCGAGTGCTGACCGTCGAGCACATGCGCGAGCCGCGCCATGGCCTCGTCCAACAATGTCGAGGAGACGCCGCCGTGCAGGTGGTTCGCCGGTCCTTGAAATTCTTTGCCGGGCACCCAGGTCCCGGCCACGCGCCTCTCGCCCTCGACTCGCTGCACGGCCAGCTTGAGTCCCAGGTCGTTGTCCGCATCGCATCCGTAACAGCCGCTGCCGCGTGTCATCGAGCGGCGACCGTAACTTGTGGAGGTGAGAGTCGTCGGCGGCGAGGCCGGGGGCCGCAAGATCAAGGCCCCCCCGGGAGACGAGACCCGCCCGACTTCGGACGCCGTGCGCGAAGCGGTTTTCAACGCGGTGGCGAGCCGCATGGACCTGGAGGACGCACGAGTGCTGGACCTTTTCGCCGGCTCAGGGGCCCTCGGGATCGAAGCGCTGTCCCGCGGCGCCCGGGAGGTGACCTTCGTGGATCGCAGCCGTGCCGCGGTGACCACCATCGAAGGCAACCTTCAGATGACGGGCCTCTCGGGGGGCAAGGTCCTGGCGACCCCGGTGGAGGGGTGGATCGCCCGACTAGGTCCTCGCGAGCAATGGGACCTCGTCATCGCGGATCCTCCCTACGCCTACGACGGGTGGACCGGTCTTCTCCAGGGCCTGAGCGGGCATCTCGAGGTTGACGGGATCGCGGTCCTCGAATCTGGGTCGGAGCTCGAACTGCCCAAGAGCTGGCGTTCCGTGAGGTCCAAGCGGTACGGAACTACCGTGGTGACCCTGGTCGTGCCCTGTAACCACCCGTGCGCCGAGAGTCCGACGAAACATCCCGCGGACGCTTGGAAGGAACTGCACTGATGCGTGTCGCCCTGATCCCCGGATCCTTCGACCCGTTCCACAACGGTCACCTGGCGGTGGTCGAGTTGGCTGCCCGCCACTTCGACAAGGTCGTGGTGGCGGCGGTCCGGAACCCGGGGAAAGAGCCCCTGTTCACTCTCGACGATCGTGAACTCATGCTCAAAGAGTGCCTGGAGCACCTGGCGAACGTTTCGTCACGGTCCTTCTCCGGCCTGGTTGTCGACCTGGCATCCGAGATCGGAGCGACCGCCATCGTCAAGGGATTACGCGCTGTCTCCGACCTCGAGAACGAGCTGCAGATGGCGCAAATGAACTACCGCATGTCCGGTATAGACACTCTCTTCGTGCCCGCAACGTCGTCCGAGTCGTTCCTCGCCTCCAAATACCTGAAGGAGTTCGCGCGCGGCGGACGGGTCGAGGACATGGCTTCGATGGTCCCGGCGCCCGTGGTTCGGCGGTTGCGCGAGCTGTACCCGCCCGGCGCCGACAAGGACGGCGACGCGTGAGCCTCCCCAACCCGAACCCCCCGGCGGGGCCCGGTGGTGGCGACACAGAGACTCTCTTGCGCCAGTTGGTAGACCTCGTCAACAACGCCAAGTCCATGCCGCTTTCCGCTTCGGTCCTGATCGCCAAGGACGAGTTCATGGTCATCCTCGATCAGGCGTTGGAGCGGATGCCCGAAGAGTTGCGCCAGGCGCGGTGGATGCTTCGCGAGCGCGACGACTACCTGGCGCGCGCCCGGCGGGAAGGCGACCAGATCATCGAGGCGGCGCGGGCCCGCGCCGAGGCCATGGTGCAGCGCACCGACATAGTGCGAGAGGCGAAATTCGCGGCGCAGCGGGCCGTCGACGAGGCGGAGGCGGAGTCCCGCAAGTTGAGGATGGAGGCCGACGACTACTGCGACCGCCGGCTGGCCAAGCTCGAAATCGAGATCGACCGGATCGCAAAGCAGGTGCACGCGGGGAGGCAGCGGCTCCAGCTCAGCCCGGCCGTGGCGCCGGAGCCAGAAGCAGAAGAATCGGTGGAATCGGCCACCTTCTTCGACCAGGACCGGGACTAGCCCGACCTTCGTAACCTGGGGGGCATGACTCGACCGTTCGTGGTGGACGTCGGCAATCTCATGCGCAATCCGGGAACGCGCAAGAGAGAAGAGCGGTCAGGGCACCTGCCTGGACTGTCCGTGCTGGGAGTGACCGTGCCGCCCGACGCGGAGGTGGCCGTCGACGTGACCATCGAGGGCATGGACGACCGGTCCCTGGTGGCGAACGGAACCGTGTCCACCCAGTGGGCCTCCGAGTGCTCGCGCTGCCTGCGCCCCATCACCGGGAAGGTCATTTCCTCAGTTCGCGAGCTCTTCGAGGACCCGTCCCGAGCAGCCCCGGAAGGCGAAGGGTCAGCAGTGGGTGACGCGGACATCTATCCTCTTCACGGCGAACAGGTCGACCTGGAGCCGCTGGCGCGTGACGCCGTCCTACTGGCCCTGCCCCCGGCTCCGCTCTGCGCAGACGATTGCGCCGGGTTGTGCCCGGTCTGCGGGGCCGACCGCAACGAGGCGGATTGTGGGTGTGACACGACAGTGCGCGACGAGCGGTGGGCCGCCCTGGACGTGTTGAAGGACAACTGAATCACCGAAGCTGAAGCACTCGAACGAGCCGGCAACAGGAGCGCGAGACATGGCAGTTCCCAAGAAGAAGAAGTCAAAGTCGAAGAGCCGCAGCCGGCGGGCGTCCGCGTGGCGTCTCAAGGAGGCTCCGAAGAGCGTCTGCCCGCAGTGTCGCCGCGACAAGCTGCCCCACGTGGTGTGCGCCAACTGCGGCTGGTACAAGGGCCGCGTCGCCATAGAAGTGGAGTAGTACTGGTCCTATGACCTTGCCCGTGGCACTCGACGCCATGGGGGGAGACAAGGCTCCCGGCGAGATCGTCGCCGGTGCCGTCGAAGCTTCCAAGGAACACGGCATCCCCGTCGTCCTTGTCGGACGCCCCGAGGAACTCGAAGCCTTCGACACTGGCGGATTGGAGATCCTGGCCGCCAGCGAAGTGATCGGCATGGGCGACGACGGCGCCCGCTCAGTTCGGGTCAAGAAGGACTCCTCGCTCGTCCGCGCCGCCGAAGCCGTGCGCGATGGAAAGGCCTCCGCGATGGTCAGCGCGGGCAATACCGGCGCCACCGCCGCGTCCGCGTTGCTGCGCATGGGTCGTCTCCCCGGGGTCAGCCGACCGGCGGTCGCCACGCCGATCCCCGTCCCCGGCTCGACCCCGACGGTGTTGCTCGACGCCGGAGCCAACGCCGAATGCCAGCCGGCTTGGCTCGCCCAGTTCGCCCGCATGGGCGCGGCGGTGGCCACGGCGCGGTGGGCCATCCAAGCTCCCAAGGTCGGCCTGCTCTCCATCGGTGAAGAAGCGGCGAAAGGCACTTCCCTCACCAAAGAGGTGTTCGCCCTGCTGTCGGCGGACCAGACCATCGACTTCATCGGGAACGTCGAAGGGCGCGACATCCTCTCCGATCGTGTGGACGTGATCGTGACGGACGGCTTCACGGGCAACGTCGCTCTGAAGACTCTGGAAGGCGCGCTGCGCTTCATGGCTTCTCAGGTGTTCTCCGCTCTGACCGATACCCCGGATGCCGCTCGAATCTCCGGTCCGCTGCTCGAACTTCTCGTCCCCCTTGCTGACGCTCTGGACCCCGAGACCACAGGCGGAGCGATGCTGCTGGGGGTCGACGGCGTGTGCGTAATCGGGCACGGGTCCTCGTCCCGACGGGCGATCGTGAACGCGCTCCGCGTGGGTCACGAAATGGCCGTCGCAGGCATGCCCGCCCGCATCGCGGCGGCCGTGGATGCGGGCTCTGGGGACAAGCCCTAACTAAGATCGGGCTCCGTGCCCGCTGAAACTCACGTAGAACGCGGCCCCATGAGCCGTGACGAGGTGGTCACGCTCATCACCGAGCAGCTGGGCGAGATCCTCGAGCGGAGCACCGAGGGCATAGCGGAAGCGTCTTCGTTCGCCGACGACCTCCAGGCAGATTCGCTGGCTCTGATCGAGCTGGTCGAGACCTTGGAGCAGGAGCTGGGGGAGCGGACCGTCGGATTCCAGATCGACGACGAGGACCTCGAAGACCTCCGCACTGTCGGCGACGCGGTCGACTACGTGATGGCCAAGCTGGCCAAGTCACAAACGCCCGAGAGGTCAGCCTGACTCAGGTCGCGTCCACGCCCGCCGGCGTGGCGCAGGGCTCCGGGCCCCCGGTGACGCCGGACAACGACACCGCACCGCCCGGTGAGGCGACTCGCGAGGCCCTTGCCGTCCGCCTGGGTTGGTCCCCGCTCGACCCGAAGCTGTTGGCGCAGGCGCTCGCCCACCGGTCGTGGTGCGCCGAGGCCGATGGCGAGCCCTCCAACGAGCGCCTGGAGTTCCTGGGCGACGCCGTTCTTGGCCTCGTGGTGACGGCGCACATATACGCCGAATACCCAGATCTGCCTGAAGGGGAGCTGGCGAAGGTGCGGGCGTCAGTGGTCAGCGCCCCCGCGCTGTGCGAGGTTGCCGCTGCACTCGGCGTCGGCGACGCCCTCCAGCTTGGCAAGGGGGAAGACTCCTCCGGCGGCCGTTCCAAGCCCTCCTTGTTGGCCGACGCCATGGAAGCGCTAATCGGTGCCGTCTACCTCGACGCCGGCATGGACGCCGCGTCGAAGTTGGTGCTCACTCTGCTCGCCGACCGCATTGCCGATGCGGCGGCCGGGCCCGGCGGCGAGGATTACAAGACCCGGTTGCAGGAGCTCTCGTCGCAGCGTTTCGATCAGCTTCCCGTCTATGTAGTCACCGACACCGGGCCCGATCACGCGAAGCACTTCCGCGCCACGGTTTCGATTGCGGGCGAGGAACGCGGCAGAGGCGAGGGCCGGTCCAAAAAGCAAGCCGAACAGGCCGCGGCCCAGATGGCCTGGCAGGCACTCGAGCGTCGGACGTTCGGTCGACAGGGCAGCCCCAACGGCGGTCGCGGACCAACGAGCCGGGGAGATGACACGGGGGACCACGATGCCTGAGTTGCCTGAGGTCGAAACGATTCGCCGCGACCTCGAACGCGAGGTCGCGGGAAAAAAGATAAAGAACGTCGAGGTCCACGGGCTTCGGTCGATCCGTCGGCACGGCACGAAGAAGAAATTCGTCGACGCGCTCGATGGGAGAAAGATCAACAGTGTCGGTCGAAAGGGCAAGTACCTGCAGCTGAAGCTCGATGACGGCAACGTGCTCGTCATCCACCTCGGCATGTCCGGCCAGCTCCTGCGCGCCAAGTCGGCACGCGAGAAGATGCCGAAGCACGCCCACGTGGTGATCGTCTTCACCCAGGGGGGGCAGCTCCGTTACGTGGACCCCCGGACCTTCGGCGAACTCTTTGTCGCCGCGCCCGAGGACATCGACAAGGAAGTCCCAGAACTCGCCCATTTGGGGATCGACCCGCTCGAGGACGCGATGAGCTGGGCGGTGTTCGGCCGCATGCTGCACGCCCGGCGGGCCAAGCTCAAGCCGCTGTTGATGGATCAGAAGTTCGTCGCCGGCATCGGCAACATCTACTCGGACGAGATTTTGTGGAGTGCCGGGCTGCGCCACGATCGCTCGTCGGATTCGTTGACCTCGCAGGAGGTTCGCAGGCTCTACCGCGCGATGGTCGAGACGCTCCAGGACGCGGTGAAGTACCGCGGCTCATCTATCGCCGACGAGCAATACGTCGACTTGTTCGGAGAGATCGGGCAGTACCAGACCCATCACAACGTGTACGCCCGTGAAGGCCAGGCCTGCTCGCGTTGTCGCAGCACTATCGAGCGCGTGAAGATCGGAAATCGGGGCAGCTTCTTCTGCCCCGGATGCCAAGTCTGAGGGGCTGTCCGGCCCTAGTCGATCCGACGGGCCGGCCTCGCCACTGGGGTCCGCGCGGGGCTGGCCGACCCCCGCTACCGTCGGCCGCGGTGTACCTGAAGGCGTTAACCCTCAAGGGGTTCAAGTCGTTCTCCGAAGCGACCACGGTCGAGCTCGAGCCGGGCGTCACCGTGGTGGTGGGCCCCAACGGAAGCGGCAAGTCCAATGTGGTCGACGCCGTGGCCTGGGTGCTGGGCGCTCAGGGGCCGCGGACCGTGCGGTCCTCGAAGATGGAAGACGTCATCTTCGCCGGATCAGCCAACAAGCCGGCGCTGGGTCGCGCCGAGGTGACCCTCACGATCGACAACTCCTCCGGACAGCTGCCGGTCGACCTCGCCGAAGTGACGATCACCCGCACCCTCTTCCGGTCTGGCGACAGCGAGTACGCGCTGAACGGCGCTCAGTGTCGGTTGCTCGACATCCAAGAACTTCTCTCGGACACCGGCGTGGGTCGCACCCAGCACGTGATCGTCTCGCAAGGAAACCTCGATGCGCTGTTGGACGCGCGACCAGAGGACCGGCGAGCGGTAATCGAGGAGGCCGCCGGGGTACTGAAGTACCGCCGCCGGCGCGAACGTTCCCAACGCCGGCTGGAAGCCGCGGACGCCGATCTGCTCCGGTTGAACGACGTGGCACGTGAGGTGAAGCGTCAGCTCGGGCCGCTCGAACGGCAGGCCACGGCGGCGCGCCGCCACGATGAGGTCGCAGCCGAGCTCAACGCGCTGCGTCGTTGGCTCGCCGGCCGCGAGCTGCGTGCGCTTCGCTCGCGGCTCGAGTCCGCTGCGGCCAGCGGTAAAGACCTGAGCGCGGCGCAGAAGGAGATCACCGCTCAGTTGACGCGGCTGGATGCCGACATCGCGACCTCCGAAGAGGCGCTTGCGGCCCGCGGCCACGAGGACATCTCGGAAGTTCTCGTCACGACCGAGTCACTGCGCGAACGTGCTCGCGGACTCGTGGCCCTCTGCCGGGAGCGGGCGCGATCCATCGAGCGGCAGCGACAGTCCGTACTCGCCGCCGACGCAATCGCCTCCATGCGCGAGGAACTGGAGAAGGTCGAGTTCGCGCTGGCGGAGGTCCAAGCCAACGCGTCCGAACTGCCTCCCCGCTTCGCCGACCTGGAAACGCGGGAAGAGGAGCTCGCGGCCGAGCGCCGGGCAGCGGAGGCCACCTGGGCGGACCTGACGCCCGACAACCGCCTGGCAGAGGTCCGCGGCGAATTGACCGCGCTGCACGCCGCCGCGGAGCGGGCCCAGTCCGACCAGGCGCGGCAGCTCGAGCGACGCGACGCGCTGAAGGAGCGTCGTATCGCGATAGCCAACGAGGTCGAGCGCCAGCGCGCCGTGCTCGAGGAAACGACGCGTTCTGAGGCCGGGCTGGTCGAAGCAGTCGACACAGCGGAGGCGGCTCACGCCGTGGCGGCGGCGGAGTTCACCATGGCCGAAGCCCGGCTGCGCACTGTCGAGAAGGAAGCCGGTCGCGCGTCGGCTCGGGTCGAGGCACTCGAATCGGCGCTGGCGGAAACCAGCTCGGCGACTGACATCGCCGGTGCGGAAGGTTTGGTGGGTCGCCTCGGCGACCTGGTGGAGATCGAGCCCGGCTGGGAAGCCGCGGTAGAGGCCGGAGCCGGGAACGTGCTTTGGGCGTGGGTGACCGAAGGCCCCGAGGCTGCGCTTCGCGCCTTGGAGACGCACGCGGGCGGCGCGGGCACACTCACTGTCCTTCCGCTGGACAACGCAAAGCGCACGGCGACGCCTCTGCCTTCGGGTGTCGGCGAGCCCGTTCGACCGCATGTGTCCGCACCGTCGGATCCCCGTCTCGAATCCCTGTTGGATCGCGTCCTCGCCAACGTCGTTCGGGTGACGGACTGGCGAGGCGCTGGAGAAGTCGTCGCCTCGGCGCCCCACGTCGTGGCCGTCACCGCGGCGGGCGATCGATTCGCTGCCGACGGATGGCGCGTCGGTCGCGGGACCGCATCACCGGCTGCGCTGGCAGAGGCGAGACGGGAGGAGAACGAAGCCCGCACCCGATTGGCCGACGCGGAGGAGGCGTTTGCGCAAGCGGCCCGAGCCCGCAGCACGTGCGAAGACCGGGCCTCTGAGGCCGCGGCCGCACTCGACGGCAATGATGGACGGACGGCGGCGGTGCTTGCTGCAATCGAGCAGCGGGAAGCCGAGTTCATGCGCATCCAGACCGAAGAGGATCTGGCCACCGCTCACCTCGAAGAACTCGCGGAGCGGTCCGGCATCGACGGAGAGAAGGTGCGCGCCCTCGAGGAGGCCCTCGTCCAACTGCACGCCGAGGACGAAGCCGTATCCGGACGGCGCGAAGCAGCTCGCGTCCAACAAGCTCAACTCGACGAGAGAGCCGCGTTCCTCGCCACGTTGCGGACCGAGCTCCAAGTGATGAGCGCCGGCTTGGACGAGCGCAGATCCGGCCTGGTGAGCCGACGTACAGAACTGCTGGAGCGGCTCGGCGCGCACGCCTCCGAGGAAGACGCGCCCTCCGCGCAGCGCGACGCAGAGACGATGGCGCTCGCCGCGCGAGCGGCTTCGGCGATGGAGGTTCTTGCCACCGCCCGGGTCGCGCAACTCGACGAGTCGCTGGCCCGACTGCGAGAGACCCGCCGCCGTCACACCGAATCGGTACGCGCGGCCGCGGATCGCCTCGAGTCGCTGCGGAGGGAACGCGCTGCGACCGAATCGGAGCTGTCCAAGATGCGCGAGCGCGCCCAGCGCGCCGAGCTGGACGAGGCGGAGGCGCGGGTGCGTATGGAGGCGGCGGTCGAGACACTGCGCAGGGACCTGGAGTGCGAGCCCGAGGAAGCCGAGGCCCTTGCTACGGACGCCCCGCCGGTCGGCGAAGGTGTCGCCCCGGTCGCACGAGCACGGGAACTGGAGCGCGAGCTCCGTCTCATGGGTCCGGTCAATCCGCTGGCCCTCGAGGAGTACGAAGCACTGCGCGAGCGCCACGAATTCCTCGCCTCGCAGATCGCGGATGTCAAGCAGAGCCGGCGCGACCTGGTCAAGGTCATCACCGCGATCGACACCGACATCCAAGCCGTGTTTTCCGCCGCCTTCGTCGATGTGGCGGACAACTTCGGCAAGTTGTTCGAGACGCTGTTCCCCGGCGGCACCGGCCGTCTGCGCTTGACCGACCCTGACAATCTCCTGGAGACCGGCATCGAAGTGGAGGCGCGTCCCTCGGGCAAGAGCGTGAAGCGGCTGTCGCTGCTTTCTGGTGGCGAGCGTTCCCTCGTCGCGCTGGCCTTCCTGTTCGCGGTCTTCCGCAGCCGCCCGTCGCCCTTCTACCTACTCGACGAGGTCGAGGCCGCACTCGACGACGTCAACCTGCTCCGGTTCTTGGCGCTCATCGACGAATTCCGCAACGAGGCCCAGATGATCATCGTGAGCCACCAGAAGCGCACCATGGAAGCCGCCGACTGTCTCTACGGCGTGACCATGCCCCCGGGCGGGAGTTCGAAGGTCATCAGCGAGCGCGTCAAAGCACGCGTCTGATGGTCCGCACCGATTACCCCCTGCACGACTGGGTCTACCAGCAGCGGAAGGGACAGGGCCAACACGAGGGTTGGGACAGCAACGAGACCTTCGAGTCGGTAAACGCCCTGGTCCGCGAAGTCATGGCTTGGCCGGAAATTCCTCCGACCGGCCGCCTCTTGGAGATCGGATGTGGCGCGGCAAATCACCTGCTCGGGCTCGCACCACGCTTCGAGCTGGCGGGCATCGACATCTCGCCGACCGCGATCGCGTGGGGAACCGAGCACGCGATCGCCGCGAATGTAAGCGTCGACCTGCGGCAGGGTGATGTCCGGCAGCTGCCCTGGGACGACGAAGCGTTCGACGTTGTCCGCGACGGCCATCTCTTGCACTGCATCATTGGTGAAGATCGGGCGACCGTCCTCGGCGAGGCGCGGCGAGTCCTGCAGCCGGGTGGCGTACTGGTGGTCTTCACCATGTGCGGCGACAAAGGCCTGCCTGAGGACCAGTGGGACCCCGCCACCCGTCTTTGCATGCGCGAAGGCGTCGCGACGCGATACGTGGGCCTCCGGGAAGATATCGAGACAGAGGTGGAGGCGGCGGGCTTCGAGGCCGCCCGATCCGAGGTTTTCGTCGACGAGGACGGCACCGACGAGCTTGTGATGGTGGCGCGCAAGCCCGAGTAAGCGGACCGGAAGCCACCTCTTAGGCTGACCGGCGATGGAGATAATCCTCGTAGTACTTCTCGGCGTCCTCATCGTCTTCTCGCTGGCGTTCGTGGCGGGAACCACCCGACGCCGGGAACGGCGCCGCGGCGTCGCCCGGCCGCCGGCGCGTCCCGCGGAAGCCGCCCGACCTACGACGACAACCGCGGAAGCCCCGCCAGTCGAAAAGCCGTCGCGCCCAGCCGCCCCGGCGGAAGTAGAGGAGCAGGTCTCGCAGGAACCGGCGGGACCGCCGGACGTCGAGCAGGCCGCGGTCGCGCCGGCTCCCGCGCCGGAGCCCACTCCAGAACCTGAACCCGAACCCCCGAAGTTCCGCGATCGTCTGTCGAAAGCACGGGGCGCGCTCGCCGGCTACTTCGGCGCGGTCGTCGGGCGCGAGAAGCTCGATGAGGACGTCTGGGACGAGCTGGAGGAAGCGCTGATTCGCGCCGATGTCGGCATCTCGACGACCACCAGCCTGCTCGACGGCCTGCGCACGAAGGTGAAGGAGAGCAAGCTCTCGACACCGCAACAGGTTGTCGACGCGCTCAAGCAGGACCTGAAAGATCGATTCGCGGGACGGGATCGCACCCTCCAGATCACGGACAAGCCCACGGTATGGCTGTTCGTCGGTGTGAACGGCGTCGGCAAGACGACGACTATCGGCAAGGTGGGCCAGCGTCAGGCGCAGGAAGGTCGCAAAGTGGTGATGGCGGCCGGCGACACTTTCCGCGCTGCGGCGGCTGAGCAGCTCGAACTATGGGCCAAGCGCGTCGGCGCTGAATTGGTTCGCGGCGCGGAAGGCGGGGACCCCGCCTCGGTGATCTTCGATGCGGCGCAAAAGGCCGCCTCTCAAGGAGCGGACCTGGTGCTGGCCGACACGGCCGGTCGATTGCAGAACAAGGTGAATCTGATGGAGGAGCTCCGCAAGGTGCGCCGGGTGGCGGAGCGGCCGCCTGGCAACCTGGCCGAGGTGCTGCTGGTGATCGACGCGGGGACGGGCCAGAACGGTTTGGCTCAGGCCCGGGAGTTCACCGACGTGGCCGGCGTTACCGGCGTGGTGTTGACGAAGATGGACACTTCGGCCAAGGGCGGCATCGCTGTCGCCGTCGAATCCGAGCTCGACATTCCCGTCAAACTCATCGGGTTGGGCGAGACGGCGGCCGATCTGGTGGACTTCGATCCCAATGAGTACGTCGATGCCCTCTTCTGATACCCAAGCGGTCACCGCTTCCGCTACGGACTCCGACTCTCGGCCCGGACCGAAGGGAATCGCGTCGAGCCTCGTCATACTTCTGGCCGGCGCGCTGACGATGTTCGCAGTCAGCCGCGGCGCGCCCGGCGCGACCGACTTGCCGCTGCTGCCCCCACTCGACGGCAACAGCCGCGCCGGCGCCGAATCCTTGACCATCGCGGCAACTCCTCCGCCTTCATCGCTCGGCGCGGGTGTGGTCTCGCCCGCGGACAGCGCGCCTGCCTACCGCCTCCATGGGAACCGGCCGGTCGAACAGGTTGTGGCGTCGCTGACGATGGCCCTTGGCCTCACCGCGGGCCCGAAGTCCCGGACCGACGAGCAGGGCTTGTTGATCGTCGACGGCGGCAGCGATCGGGTGTTGCGGTTGGAGAACTCTCCGGGTTACCCGTGGACCTTGATGCGGGGTAACCCGGACTGCTTCGACGATCCGGACTCGAGTGTTTCGTCGGACGGCAGCATCTCGTGCCCCAGTTCGAGCGGCGCCGTCCAGCCTGACCGGGTGCAGGGTTCCGAGCCATCGGAGGGATCGGGTTCATCCGGTTCTTCTTCGGCAGGGTCCGACGAGCAGGTGCGATGTGAGCCGGTCGACTGCCCCGAAGGCCAGGCCTGCGCGCAGGTGTGTCCCGAGCCCGAGCTCCTGGCGCCCGTGCCCGCGTCGCAGCCCACCGTGCAACTGCCCCCGGCTCCGGACGCCGAAGCCCGCGCCGGCGAAGTTCTTCGGGCACTCGGACTCGAAGTCGCTCGAAGCACCCTGTCCGTCGCGCCTGACGGCTCGTCGTGGCAGGTCCTGGCCGAGCCGGCGGTCCGTGGGATTCCGGTGGTCGGCATGGACACGCAGCTTTCGATAGGCGAGGAGGCTCAGGTCGTGGCCGGCAGCGGGATGATCCCGGACGCCGACCTCCTGGGCACCTACCCCCTCATAACGGCCGGGGAGGCGCTGGTTCGCCTGCAGCAGATTCACTCGGCGAACGACCAGCCCCAGTTCGACGGGCGCGAGCCGGCGCTGGGCGCGCCCGAGCCGGCTATCGCTCCGTACTACCCGTCGATGCCGCCCTCGGACCCCTCGTCGGTGACCGGCCTCCGGCTGGTCCTCCTGTTTCAGACGACCGGCGGGGGACCCCGCAGTGGTGCTTACCTGGTGCCCGCGTTCCTCGTCGACGCATCCGACGGATCCGTCTATACCGTTCCCGCGGCGATCGACGAGCACCTGACCCCCACCTGACCCCAGCTTCGGTTCAAGGGGGGTCTCCCAGCGGCCCTTCGGGAACCGAAGTTGTGAGAACTACTCTGGACGGCTCATGTTCGAGTCGCTTTCCGATCGCTTCGAGGGAATTTTCACGCGCCTGCGGGGGCGCGGCCGCCTCGGCCCAGAAGAGGTCGACGCCGCCCTCCGCGAGATCCGGGTAGCGCTTCTCGAGGCAGACGTCGAACTGGGCGTGGCGCGGGAGATGGTGTCTCGCATCCGCGAGAAGTGCCTGGGAGCCGATCTCTCAGCCAGCCTCAGCCCCGCTCAGCAGGTCGTCAAGATCGTTCACGAGGAGCTGATCGCGTCCCTCGGCGGCGAGAGCCTGAAGATCACCTACGCCTCGAAGCCTCCGACGGTGGTGCTGCTTGCCGGCCTGCAGGGAGCGGGAAAGACGACGGCTGCCGGAAAGCTCGCGCTCTGGTTCCGCCAGCAGGGGCGGAACCCGATGCTCATTGCGGCCGACCTGCAACGGCCCGCGGCCGTCACGCAGCTCGAGGTCCTTGGCCGCCAGGCCGGCGTGCCGGTCTGGTCGAACGGACCGGAGGTCGGCAACGACCCTGTCGAAGTCGCGAAGGCCGGACTGGCTGAGGCCCGCCGCCGGGGCCGCGACGTCCTGATCTGCGACACCGCAGGCCGCCACACCCTCGACGACGACCTCATGAACGAGGTCGAGAACATCTCGAAGGCCATCGAGCCGCACTACACGTTCCTCGTCATCGACGCGATGGCCGGCCAGGAGGCCGTCACCGTCGCCCGCGCCTTCCACGAGCGCCTCGAGCTCGACGGAATTGTGCTGTCCAAGCTCGACAGCGACGCCCGCGGCGGCGCCGCCCTCTCCGTGAAGCAGGTCGTCGGCCGCCCGATCGCCTTCGCTTCGGTGGGGGAGAAGCTGGCCGACCTCGAGCAGTTCCACCCCGACCGCATGGCCGGGCGGATTCTGGGCATGGGTGATGTCCTCACCCTCATCGAGAAGGCCGAGGCCAACTTCGACAAGGACGTGGCCGCCAAGGGCGCCGAGGCCCTCATGGAGGGCCAACTCACCCTGGAGGACTTTCTCGAGCAGTTGCAGCAGGTGAAGAAGATGGGCCCGCTCAATTCCCTGATGGGTATGCTTCCTGGGCTCCCCAAGGAGCTGAAAGACACCGAGATCGACGACAGGGAGATCGCGCGGGTCGAAGCGATGATCCGGTCGATGACACCGGCGGAGCGCCGCGAGCCGGACTTGATCGATGGATCGCGGCGGTCTCGCATAGCCAGGGGTAGCGGGTCGACCACGGCCGAGGTCAACCTGCTGCTCAAGCAGTTCAAGGAAATGCAACGGATGATGAAGAACGTGGCGCGTATCCCCGGCATGGGGCGGGCCGGCAAGAAGAAGGGCAAGGGAAGAAGGGCTCGGACGGGTCCGGCGGGGCCGCAGGCGCTAGCGCCCGCAGCGCCAATGGGAAAGCCCGAAGACCTGCTGGCCCAGATGTTGAAAGAAGCCCCGAAGGGCTGAACCAGGAGTTTGAAAGAAGCCCCGAAGGGCTGACCAGAAGTCCCACACGACAGGAGAACAGAACGTGGCAGTGAAGTTGCGGCTCATGCGAGTCGGCAAGACCAAGCAGCCCACCTACCGGGTGGTCGCCGCCGACGCGCGCTCGCCGCGGGACGGTCGTTTCAT
>DATLBX010000146.1:0-12476 GCA_035526705.1 Acidimicrobiales bacterium
CGCCTGGCGCGCCTGATGGTTGACGCCGGAGCCGACGTGGTCGCGGGTCACCATCCGCACGTCCTGCAGGGTCTGGATCCGGGGCCGCGCGCCGCCGTCGCCTACAGCCTCGGCAATTTCGTCTGGTACCACTCGTCGCCGCCGTCGGACACGACGGCAATCCTGCGAACCGAACATCCGCCCGCAGGCGGCGTCCGCGCCGAGGTCCTACCGGCGCGTATCGACGGGACGGGAAGCCCTCGTCTGCTTACCGGCTCACAAGCCCAAGCCGTGAGAAGCGAGGTCGCATCGCTGCAACCCGGCTACGGCCGCTGCTGAGGCTCAGTAACTCCAGGTCTTGTCGGTGGCGGCTTCATCCATGGGGAGCGGCAGGTCCGATCCGGTGCCGAAGATCCCCGAGACCGGCTCTGCGATCTGGGTGAAAGCGTTCAACTCACTGAAGGTCGTGCCGCCGCGTAGTTCCTTCGGGATGCTGTCCATGGCGATCGCCCAGCGGAGCTTGTTGCCATCGATGCGGAACTGCGCGTCGAGCAGCGTCGCGGTGGATCCGGTGGAGTCGGGCGCCGATCCGCACTCCATGAAGAAGGAAGCGGGCGACGAGCCGAGCGCGGACACGAACAAGGTTCCGGGGGCGTATGAAGTCTGGAAGTAACCGCACCCCTCGACCTGGGCGCGGGTTTCGTATGAGGCGAGCTGGCCTTCCGGCGGTCCAGCCAGTTCCATCTCCACCACGAGGCTGGGCGGGCCACTCTTGTTGACCTGACGAACGTCGTAGCTCACACCGACGATGTCCATCGAGGGTCGGGTGTCGAGCGAGTCACCCGCGTCGTCGGAATAGGCCGCGGGAGCCGCCTGCGCCGATCCTGCGAACAGGAGCGCGAGCGCCGCGAATACGAGTGCTGCGTTGCGCAAACGGTGCATCGGTCAATAGCTCCAGGTCTTGTCGGTTGAGGCGAGGTCCATGGGAAGGGGCCCGGGCGCCACATCGAGATCCCCGGTGCCGATGAATCCACTGGCGGGCTCGGAGATCGAGGTGTAGGCGTCGATCGACTCGATCTTCCCGCTCCTGAATTTCTTGGGCAGCCCATCCAACGCAATGGCCCACGTCAGCACGTTGCCTGTGATTCGGAATTTGGCGGGAAGGAGGGTTGGGTCGGCACATTCCGTGGCGAAGTCCGCCGTGTCGGCCCCGAGCTGGGCCCACACGTGGCCGCCCGGCCGGAACTGCGCCTGGAAGTACCCGCACCCCGGGATGATCGTGCGAATGCCATAAGTGGCCAACTCGGATTCGGGCGGCGCGGCGAGCTCGAGCTCGAACACCAGGCTCGGGGCTCCGGTCTTGTTGACCTGTCGTTGGTCGAGAGTGACGCTGAGAATGTCCTGCGAGGCGCGGGTGTCGAGCGCGTCGCCTGCGTCGTCCGTGAACTTGAGCGGAGGCGCCGCCTGAACCGAGCCTGCGGCGAACACGGACAGGACAACGAAGAGCAGGCCCGCGGCTCTGAAGCGATTCACAGCGAGCGCCTTACTTGATCCGCTCGTTGGCGGCCTGCAGCTTGAAGGGCAGGTTGGGGTGCGGCCCGACGTAGTAGTTCACGATCACGAAGCGCGCCGGCTTCTTCGTCTCGGTCTTCTCGGTGGGTCCGCTCGTGACGCTCTCCGCGATCAGGTTGCACTTGGCGTCGTAGATGTAGAGGTCCAGGTCGTAGTCACCGATTCCGGTTCCTCCGGCAGGGTCGGTGAAGAGGCGCGGCGGTCCCTCGAGCTTGAAGACCTTGTAGTCGGCCTTCAGGTCGATGAACTTGTAGAAGGTCCCGTCGAGGTCGCCCGGGCCGGGGCACGCGAGCTCGTCTGTGATCGTGGGCCCCGCATCGGCCGGCCCCGAAAACAGGAGAGTCCCTTCGAACACGGTGGGAGCGGCCTGAGCGGGAATCGCCAGCCCGCCCGCCACGAGGGCGAAGAGGAAGAGGCCGGCTAGGGCAATTCGGGAACGCATTACTTGATCCGCTCGTTGGCGGCCTGCAGCTTGAACGGCAGGTTCGGGTGAACTCCGAGGTAGTAGTGCACCACGACGTACCGGGCAGGCTTCTTCGCGCTCCACTTCTCGGTGGGCCCGGAAGTGTTCTGGTCCTCCAACTGCTTGCACTTGGAGTCGAACTGGTACATGTCCAGGTCGTAGTCGCTCCAGCCCACGGCGCCGCTGGGATCCGTGAAGATCACCGGCGGGCCCTCGAGCTTCAGGTTCGTGTACTCACCCTTGAGGTCGATGAACTTGTAGAAGCTGCCGTCGGCCGGACCGGCGTCGGGGCAGAGGATCGGATCCCATTCGGTCAAACCCAGTCCGAACGTGTCGGTCTGCACGGGCACAGCCAGAGTGGATTCGAACACCGTAGGCGCCGCCTGAGCGGGTACGGCCAGCCCCCCGGCCAGGCAAGCGAGGACGAGCAGGCTCGTCAGTGCGGCGCGGATACGCATCAGAATTACCTCCAGAGGGATTGGCGAAGCAGGCTTACGTTAGAAGCTCATTCGTCTCTTGTACCCCGGCGTCCTGCCGGGGGCGCTACTTGATCTTGGTGTGTGACACCTCGAGCGTGACCGGCAGATCCGTGTGTATGCCCGACCAATACGCGATGAGGATGTAGCGGGCCGGGCGTTTCGTTTCGAACCGCTCAGTCCCTGCCGGGCCGTTGGCGCTCGCCGGCGTCACGTCCTTGCACTTGGCATCGAACGCGTACATGTCGATGTCGTAGTCGTTGATGTCGTGGTACACGGCGACGGGCTCGGGCTGATTGAACAGGTGGGGCGGGCCGTAGGACTTGAAATGCTTGTACTCACCCTTGATGTCGAAGAAGGCGTAGGTCAAGCCGTTGTAATCCCCGCCGCCGGGGCAGGCGTCGGCGAACAACTCCTCGTTGACGTCGTGGGCCGGAGCGGTGATGGTGGCCTCGAACTTCGCGTTCGGTTCGGCCTGGCCCGGTGGCGACAGGCCAATGGCCGCGACCAGCGCGGCAGCCACTGCCAGACCTACACGCCGTTTCATGGGTAAACCTCCAAGTGGATCGGGACAGGCACAGGTTAGAAGGTGATTCGCCGCCGTATTCGGCTGTCCCTCCTCACTGTCAACGGCCCGATCGGGTCAACCGTGACGGGAAGCCGCAGGTCAGGGCGTAGCTACATTGGACGAATGGAGCAAGAGGCGGCCCGCCGGCACCTTTCCGAGGAGCGAGAGCGACTGGAAGCGGTGCGCGTGGAGTACGCCGACCTGCACGAGACCTCGGAGCAGGCGAGTTTGGGCGAATTGTCCAATTTGGACCAGCACCAGGCCGATATCGGGACTGAAACCTTCGACCGCGAGCGGGATCTGTCTCTTCTGGAGCAAGTGGAGGCTGAACTCGCAGATATCGAACACGCATTGGAGCGCCTGGAGGAAGGCACCTACGGCACCTGCGAAGCGTGCGGCAAGCCGATCGGTGACGAGCGCCTGGAAGCGGTCCCCGCGGCGCGCTTCTGCCTGGAGGACCAGGACAAGGCCGAGCACGAAGCGGGGCGCAATCACGCCAACGAGCGCACCCGCAATCGCTAGACCCGACGTCCCCAGATGACGAGTCGCCGGCGTAAGGCCGTCGCCCTCGCGGGGGTCGTGGCCGGGGGAGCCGCGGTGGGAAGCGCGTATGTGCTCAAGGACGACGGCCGGCGCACCCAGCTCGACCGGCAGATACGGGTCTATCGGTTGACGGCGCGTCGATCACTTCACTGGCTGACCGTCAAGGTCCGCCGCCGCAACAAGACCGCAGCCGAACGCGCCCGCCTCGAGGAGCAGTTCGCCGTCCGCAGCGCAGAGGACGTAGCCAAGGTTCTCGGCGGAATGAAGGGCGCCATCATGAAGGCCGGCCTGATGGTCAGCTTCATCGCCGAGGGTCTCCCGCCCGACGCGCGCGCCGCGCTCGCCAGCTTGCAGGCCGACGTGCCGCCGATGGCTCCGAGCCTCGCCGAAGGAGTAGTGACCGAGGAGCTCGGTGCGCACCCGGACAAGCTCTTCCTCGACTGGAACCCTGTGCCCGTCGCCGCGGCCTCCATCGGCCAGGTGCACCGCGCCGTGATGCCCGACGGCCGCATCGTCGCGGTCAAGGTGCAGTACCCCGGCGTGGACCGCGCCATCAAGGGCGACCTCGACAACGCGGAGATGCTCTACGGCCTGTTTGCTCAATTCGCACTGCGCAACCTCGACGTGCGTGCCTTGGTGGACGAGCTGCGCGACCGAATGGCCGATGAGCTCGACTACACGATCGAAGCGCGATCGCAGACGGAGATCGCCGAGCTCTACCGCGATCATCCGTTCATCCGCGTACCGGCAGTCGTGCCCGAACGCAGCGCGCGAAGGGTCCTCACCAGTGAGTGGGTCGAGGGAATGCGCTGGGAGGACTTCCTCGAGTCCTCGGGACCCAAGGAAAAGGCCATGGCCGCAGAGGTGCTCTTCCGCTTCGCCAACGGATCCATCCACCGCCACGGCGTATTCAACGGTGACCCTCACCCGGGCAACTACCGCTTCCACGCCGACGGCACGGTGACCTTCCTGGACTTCGGATTACTCAAGCGCTGGAACCCCGGCGAGGTCGAGACCCTCACGGGTGTACTCGACGAAATGATGAAGGGCGACGCGCGCGCCACCATCGCCGCCGGCCAGGCCGCGGGCTTCCTACCTGACCCGTTTCCGTTCGATCCCGACTGGGCCTTCAAGTATCTCGCCAGCCCCTACGAACCGTTTCTTGTGGAACGGTTCCAATACACGCGCGAGTGGGTCGGGCGCACCCTCCAGCGTGTCCTCGACATCGGCGGCCAGTACTCGGATCTCATTCGCGCCATGAACATGCCGCCCAGCTACGTCATCCTCGACCGCGTCGTCTGGGGGATGGCAGCCCTACTCGGCAAGCTCGAAGCCGAGGGCCCATGGCAGGCGATCCTCGCCGAGTACCGCAAGGGCGCGCCGCCCGCAACGACCCTTGGCGAAATCGAAGCCGAATGGCGCGCCTCGCGTTTGGTTACAACCAAGACTTGATCCACCGCGATGAACTGAGCCGCGACATCGTCACAGGCTGGCTGCGCAAATACGTGATCGCCCCGAAGTACCTGCCATCGCAGCGCGAGTGGCTGACGACGGACGACGGCGTCCGGCTTCGGGCCTACCGCGTAACACCGAGGGCGGCGGCGCGCGTTGCGGTCGTGCTCGTTCATGGGTTTGCCGGCTGGTCCCGCACTCCGGCGATCCACGCCATGGCGCACGCGCTGGCGCGTTACGGAGTGGAAGTGATCGTCCCGGAGTTGCGCGGCCACGGTCGTTCACGAGGGCGATGCACGCTGGGCGCCGACGAGGCGCGCGACGTCGACGCCGCGGTCCGCGCCGCGCGACCTGACCTTCCGATCATCACGTTCGGCGTGAGCCTCGGCGCGGCGGCGTGCGTCCTGCACGCGGGCACCTACGGGGGCGTCGCGGCCTGCATCGCGGTGAGTGGACCCGCGCGTTGGACCGGCGCCGGGCACCGGGCCTCCGCGGCGCGCGTCGGTCAGTCGGCGGACTCACGGTTCCGTCGCGCCATGCTCGCCACGCTGGTTCGCACGCGCATCGCGCCCCACCGCGCTCCGGCGACGCCCCCCGAGGACGTGGTCGGCAACATCGCCCCTTCACTCACGGTGATCGTGCACGACCCCGACGACAACTATTTCGACGCCACCCACGCGACGGCGCTCTACGAGGCGGCTCGCCAGCCGAAGCAGCTGTGGTGGTACGCGGGCCGGGGCCACGGGGTCGATCTCTTCGACCCGGCCCTCGCGCATCGAGTCTCCGAGCTGATCGACGACCTGCTCGCCCCTCAGCCCTCAGGAAGCGGCGTCGAGCTCCTTGGCCATGAGGAAACCGCGGGCCCGCTCGGCGCGCGGATAGCGGTTCACGATCTCCCAGAAGCGGGACCCGTGGCCGGGCTCGATGAGGTGCGCCAACTCGTGCACGATCACGTAGTCGACGACCCAGGGCGGGTAGTCCACGAGCGCCGCGGAGAGACGGACACTGCGGTCGTCGATGGTGCAGGACCCCCAGCGTGAGCGCTGGTTGTCCGCCCACCTGATGCTCGCCGGCTCGGGCAGCCGGAAGCGCCGGGCCAGGGCCGCAGCGCGAGCCGCCAAGGTCTCATCGCTGCGCGGCACGCGGTCGCGGCGGCGATCCAGCCGCTTGAGCATCTCGGCCACCCAACGCGCTTCTTCTTTCTCCGTCATGCCCGCCGGCATGAGCACGCGGACCACGCCGTCGCGCTCCTCGGCGGAGATCGTCTGACGCCGCTTCCGGCTCCGGACGATCTCGACGCGCCGCTCCGGAAAGAGCTCCCCTTGACCGCCCTGGATGGTCGCCGCCGCCACGTCCCCGAAAGTACAGAGGCGCGCTGACATCGAACGTCCGCGCGTCGGGCTATTTACAGGACCGTCGTGGAGGACTCCGGGCTCGCGGGAGCCAGCAGGAAAGGGTCGCCGGCCGTCAGTCGCCCGCCGGTCCACCAGACCCAGCGCCCGCACAGGTTCCCCATGGCAACCCGCTCGGCGCCGAGGTACCGCTCGATGGCGTGGATCACTCCGCCGTGGGTGACGGCGATGACGGTGCCGGGAGCCTCGCGGGCCAGTCGTTCGACAACCGGCGCGACCCGTTCGACGATGTCACCCTCGCCGCCGGGGATGGTCGAGATCTTCCCGGCCCGCCACGCGTCGATCATCCCGGGCCACTTCTCCTCTATCTCGGCTCGGGTGAGTCCGCTCCACTCGCCGACGTGGCGTTCCCGTAACCCCGGCTCCAGGACCACCGCCTCCGGGTCCATTCCCAGCGATTCGCTGAGGAGCCGCGCCGTCGTGTGGGCCCGCCCCAGGTCGGAGGCGACCACTTCCGCGATCGGGGCCGCCTCGACCTTCAGCCGCTCGCCCGCCTCCCGGGCCTGGGCCTCGCCGAGGGGGGAGAGGGGAGGGTCCGCCTGGCCCTGCCAGCGCTGCTCCGCGTTCCACGTCGACTGCCCGTGGCGGAGCAATAGGACGCGATTCACCCTGGCAACGTAGGCGGCAGGCACCCGCAGAGTAGTCCGGATGTACCATTTCCTCGCCTGCCGGCGGCAGGCCGTCGCCACCTCAATGTCGAAGGGACACTGGTGAAATCAATCCGGGGGGCTTCCGCGCTCCTTCTCGCGCTCGCACTCGTATCCACCGGCGCCATCACGGTCGCTCGCCCAGCGTCGGCGAGCGTCGGCGAGGCCTACTCCGGCACCCACTTCGGAACGGGAAATGTCCCCGAGCCCTGCAGGAGCGATCCGAAGGTCGAGGAGATGAGCTCGGGAATCCAGGATTTGGACGACAACGCCACCAAGGTCGCTCTACGCGAGCGTACGAAGTGTCACCACATGCGCGCCGACCTTGGCGGGCTCGACTCGCCGCAGATCGATGTTTTGGTCCTGGTGCCCGCGTCGCCCGTGGCCGAACGTGACATGCGGATCATGCGTCAGGCCGTCGAGATGTGGGAAGGCGGAATCCACCAGCTCGCCGAGGAGATGGGCCTTTTCTGGCTCGCCGACGGAGTCGACTTCCACGTGACGCTGCGGCGCGTCGATCCGGTGACGGGCGAGGTGGACGAGTTCAGTCCCCAGCCAATCTCCGACCCGGAGATTGTCGTAATCGCTGCCAATGACCCGTCATTCGTGACGTTTGGTATCGGGATCGATCCACTCGACACCTACGGCGGAATCGTCAATGCCGACGACGCGCCGTGCCTGCCCGTGGACAATCCGTTCGACTTCGAACAGTGGAACGCCGTGCCGGGGTTCGACAACCACCACGGGGAGAGCGGAACTTACAACGAGGACTGCAAGCCCGAAGAGACGGGCGGCAACGTGTGTTTCTCCATCAACACGACTACTGACCCGGCTCCCGACCTAATCGAAATAGGGAACATGTTCGACCTGGTCTCCCACGAAGTCGGACACTGCCTGAGCGTCGGGCACGTCGGGGACGGCGCAGAGGGCAAGTGGGGCGGATTGCCAAGTAACGACATCATGGCGTACTCCTCCGACCCGCCTGAGCGTACGAAATGCGTGTCCACTCTCGACGTAGAAACTTTCGCGGTCCGCATGAGCCGGTATCTCGACACCGATGGCATCGGCGGCCCCGGTACGCCTACAGATCTCCTCGCGACGAACGTCGCCATGGACGACGGCAACCCATTTCAGATCCAGCAGCCGAGCGACCACTTGTACGCATCAACTACCGGCTCTCCCATGGACTGCCCGCAGCCCGACGTAGGCCCGCTTCCAGGACCTCGCGAGGACTGGACACCGCAGGCTCCCGCGCCGCGCAGGGAAGTAGGGCGCGGAGTAACGATCACCGCTCCGTCGGACGGGGCGGCTTCTGAAGACGGAGTCTTCAACGTCACGGGCGTCGTGCAGCGGGTGTCCGATGTCGACCCGACATCGCCGAACAACTCATACGACGACGCCGACGACGACGCCATGTCTCCCATGACGGAAATCAAGTCACTCGCCGTCAAAGTGACCAACACACACGTCGAGGCCACGATTGCGGTAGCGCAACTCTGGCCGAGTACTACTGCGACCAGTCCAGTGAGCTACAGCGTCATCATCGACGGCCGGCAGTTCGATTCATTTGTCCGTTACCCAATCGACTCCAACCCGATGACCTGGGACACCAAGGGCGGTCCCGACACACCTGACGCCGCCGGCGGGACCGGTGGCTACATGCCGGCCGGCACGTCGACTTGGGACGTTGGGGCGGGAACGGTGTCGTTCAAGATCCCGATCGCGTATCTGGAGAACGACGGCGCGGCGGCTACACCCGCGATCGAGACTCCGTTCTTCGTGTCGAGCAGCGCGAACTTCGGGTTCCTCTCCGCCACGAGACCCGACGACCGGGCACCCGACGGTCCGGACACGCTCGGAGTAGCCGGCGGGATGCGCGCAGGCGTTCAGGCCCTTCCCCTGGGGGGCTTGCCAGCGGGGTCGGTTGCGTTTGACGACGGGGGCAGTCCGGCGAACACCTTTTTCCCGCAGGACTCCAGCCTGGGCTTCAGGACGAAACAGATCTTCCCCTCGCCGCTCGGCTCGAGCGAGGTCTTCGGCCTTGACCTTCCCGCGAAGAGCGATGTGACGATCAAGCTCGGCTGGACAAATGAAGAGGACTTGATTGGCTTGTCCGATCTCGACCTGTACGTCTTCGGGTCCGAGGGCGCAGACCCGGGGGAGGACGTGGAGGGAAACACCACCGGAGACAACCCTGAAGTCATTGTTCTGAAGAACCAGACGACCGACCTCACTCTCGAAGTCGACCCTTACATGATTACGAATGACCTCGGCGTGACGTACACCCTGACCGCGGTCGTGACGCCCTTGGAGGGTGGCGGCGGCGGGGCGTTAGACACCGATGGCGACGGAATTCTCGACGCGACGGACCAGTGCGACACCGTCCCTGGCCCTGCACCGAGCGGGTGCCCACCCGCAGCCACAGACGCCGACGGCGACGGCTTCCCCGACACGGCGGATGCATGTAAAAGCATCCCGGGTCCCGGGCCGCGGGGCTGCCCCGAAATGGCGGAGCTTTGGGTCGGCGGGGGCCTAGCTGCATCTGATCCGGTCGACACTTCGGATGGCCGCGATCGCTTCACGCTTCCGGTAGGCCTCGCACCGGGCACCCACGAAGCAACCGTCAAGTGGGTGAGCGTTGAAGGGGAGGAGCTGGACCGCGCCTCGATCACCCTCACTCACACCGTGCCTCGTGGAGGCGGCGGGGCAACGCGGAACGCGGACAGCGGGGGAGCCGATGGCGGTGGCGGCGGTACCGGTGGCGCTGGCGCACCGACGCCGGTCGACCGGCCCGCACCTGGGACGCGACCGCCGGGGGCAACGCCGGTGCCTGAAGGTGCGATCGAGGAAGCCATCCTCACCCGGGTGCAGGGCGACGACCGGATCGACACTTCGATTGCCGCGTCCCGCGCTGCGTTCACTCGCGGCTCGGCGGAGGTTGCCGTTCTGGCCCGGTCCGATCGATTTGCCGACGGTCTTGCGGGCACCTCACTCGGCGTTGCGTACGGCGGGCCCCTGCTCCTCACCCCGGGAACCGGCTTGGAACCCCGAGTATCGGCGGAACTCGACCGCGCCCTGTCCGACGGGGCGGAAGTCTTCGTGCTCGGCGGGCCGGCTGCGCTTCCGCTGGAGATCGATGCGCAGTTGAAGGCCGCCGGCTTCCGTGTCACCCGCCTCGCGGGAGCTGACCGCTTCGAAACCGCCGCGCTCGTGGCCCGGGCCCAGCCCAGGCACAGCACGATTCTCGTAGCGACCGGTCAGAACTTCGCCGACGCCCTCGCCGCAGGAGCCGCGGCCGCCGAAGCCCGCGGCACCGTGGTCCTCACCGACGACGGCTCACTTCCGAAGGCGACCGCGGACTATCTGGCCGAGCATCCGAGCGCCAACGTGATCGCCATTGGCGGGCCGGCCGCGTCCGCGCTCCCGGGTGCCGAATCGATCGTCGGCCCTGATCGCTTCGCCACGTCCGTCCGCGTCGCGGAGCGGTTCTTCTCCGCCCCGCGCATAGTCGGGCTCGCCAGCGGCCTGTCCTTCCCGGACGCGCTGTCGGGCGGCGCCCTGCTCGGCCGGTTCCGCGGCCCGCTCGTCCTCACGGCTCCTGACGCCATCAGTCCGGTCGTTCTGGACTACCTGAACAGGCACGAATCGAGCATCGACGATCTCTTCGTTATGGGGGGCGAGGCTGCCGTCGCGAGGCCCGTCGTCGAGGACGCGCTGGAAGCTCTCCGCACCTAGCCCGAACCCGGTCGGGGCGAGGGACAAATCGCCCGAAATAACTAGACCCTTCCCCGCGTTACACCCGGTAGCGCGGGGGCGGCTGGCACCTGCGCGACGGCGGTTTTCCTTATCTCTAGTGCTGACGGCGCGGCGGACGCGCTCGAAGGGAGCGCACACGTGCGGAAGCTCTTGACCTCGATGGTGATTGTCCTCGCAATGGTCCTACCGGCGGTGGGCGCGAGCTCCCCGGTGGCGGCCAGCCCCGCGGACGCATACTCCGGGACCCACTTCGGAGCGGGAAACCTGCCGCCCGGGTGTGAGAACGACGTCCCGGTCGCCCGGCAAATGGCCGACGGAGTCGTCGCCGAGACGAACGTGTGTCACCACATGCGTACCGGCATGAACGCGCTGGATTCGCCGCAGGTCGACGTCCTGGTCCTCGTGCCTGTCTCACCCACGGCCGAGCAGGACATGCGCATCACCCGCCAGGCGGTCGAGATGTGGGAGGGCGGAATCGATTACCTCGCCACGGAGATGGGCCTCGGTTGGCTCGCCCAGGGCATGGACTTCCACATCACGGTCGACTACTTCGACCCGACTGGCGACGCGGGCGGCGAATTCACCACCTACCCGGTGATCGACCCCGAGATCGTCGTCGTCGTCGCCAACCCGGTCGGATTCGGGAGCGTCGGTATCGGGATCGACCCCGTCGCGAGCGTCTTCACCAACCCCGACATCGTTCCTTGCCAGCCGGTGGGTAACCCGTTCGACATCCAGCAGTGGGAGAGCCTGCCCGGCTTCAACAGCCACCACGAGGGTCGGAGCGGCACTTACGTCGAGGACTGCGGAGCTCAGGGTGGCGGCGGCAACGTCTGCTTCGCGGTCAACGCGGCCACGGATCCCGCCCCGGACCTCATCGAACTCAACGGGATCTTCGACCTGGTCGCCCATGAGTTCGGCCACTGCCTCACCATCGGGCACGTCGGCGATGGGCTGGAAGGCTCGTGGGGCGCGCTCCCGTCGAACGACATCATGGCGTACAGCTCCGATCCGCCCGGGCTCAACAAGTGCGTCTCCACGCTCGACGTGGAGGGAGTCGCGCTGCGGATGAGCAAGTACCTCGATGTGAACGGCGACGGAGTCGTCGGACGCAGCGACCAACTCTTCGCCAACGACGCAGCTGGCGAGGGCGGCAACCCCTTCCAGGTCCAGCATCCGTCGGACCACCTCTACGCCTCGAGCACAGGCGCGGTCGAGCAGTGCCCCCAGCCCGACCTTGGCCTCCTGCCCGCGGCTCAGCGGACCGACTGGACACCGACTCCCTTACAAACCAGCGCGCCGACGCGCACATTCAGCAGCCCGAGAACGGCAGACCTAGGGACGACGCCGCGGACCTCGAGGACCGAGCCCGCGCCGACGGGATCCTCGCCCGCGACGTCCGACGGTGCGACGTCGCCTGCTCCGGCCGACCAACCGGCTGGCGACGTCGACACGTCGGATGGAACGAGTGATGGCGCGGCACCCGCCCACGCGTCGATCACCCGCGTCGAAGGCGCGGATCGAATTGCGACCGCCGTGGCGGCGTCTCGTTTGGCGTTCGCGCCCGGCGACGCCGGTGCCGCCGTCATCGCCCGCGCCGACCAATTC
>DATLBX010000147.1:0-4282 GCA_035526705.1 Acidimicrobiales bacterium
ATCGCCGGCGGCGGAATCTCGAAGCTCGCCGGCGACCCGGTCATGGTGGACATGTTCGCCGACATCGGGGCTGGCCAGTGGCTCCGGTACCTGGTCGGAGCGCTGGAGGTCGCGGGAGGGGTTGGACTTCTGATCCCGGCTTTGGCGGGCCTGGCCGGTCTTGGGTTGGCGGCATTGCTGACCGGTGCTGTCATCACCGATCAGTTCGTGCTCGAGTAGAGCCCTTGGCTGCCGCTCGCCTTACTCGTCGTGGCGGCCGTGATCGCAAGGGCGCGCTGGTCGCGCACCGAGGCCGTCGTCGGCACGCTGCTCAGGCGCTGAGACAAACCTCTCGAACGGAGATGTGAGATGAACGAGATGGCCTTTCGCGTGACATCAAACGATGGCACCACCATCGCCTACGACCGGAAGGGAAGCGGCCCGGCTGTCGTCCTGGTAGGCGGCGCACAGGACGACGGAGCCGAGAACGCTCCCTTGATACCTGCTCTCGCCGAGCACTTCACGGTTTACAACTATGCCCGTCGGGGACGCGGCGCGAGCGGCTTCACCGAGCCCTACGCCGTGGAAAGGGAGATCGAGGACCTGGATGCGTTGATCGCGGAGGCGGGCGGCTCGGCACACCTGTTCGGGGCGTCCTCTGGTGGCGCTCTGGCGCTGGAAGCCGCCGCGGCCGGGTCAGCCATCGACACGATCGCCGTGTGGGAGGTGCCCTACGCGGTCGGGGACGACATACGCCCGCGATTCGAGGAGTACGTCGCGGACACCCGACGCGCCTTCGACGCCGGGCGAGACGAGGAGGTTCTCGAACTGTTCATGCGCATGACCGGCGCCTCCGACGACAACATCGCGGCCAGGAAAGCGGCAGGCAAGCAGACGGCGCATTGGGCGGATTCGGTCGCCCTCGCGCCCACGCTGGTCCACGACAGCCTCTTCCTCAACCGCTACCAGTTGCCGGCCGATCGACTGGCAACGGTCACCCAACCGGTCCTGGTCACCACCGGAGGACCGATCACGGTCCCCTACATGGCAGGCCTGCCCTCGGACTTCTTCGACCGCGCAGCCGACGAGCTTGCAGACCTCCTACCCCACGCTCAACGGGAGACCCTCGAGGGGCCGGATCACGTCGTCGACCCACAGATCGTCGGCCCGCTGTTGCTACGGTTCTTCAGCAGCGAACACTGAGGGGCCCGCGAGGTGTTGCGGGAAGACCGATTAGGCACCGCGCAAGCAGATCTTCGTCGCGCCAGGGACACGGGGCGGACAGGTGGTGTCGAGGTTTGATGTCGTCGGCGGCATCACAGGCCTGATCCAGGGCGTGCTCGTCACCAACGTCTTCGTCACCACGCAAGGCCGGGCCGTCGTACTGACCTGGGCTTCAGTGGGACTCGACCTGGCCTACTCGCGGCTCATCGGCTCCGTCGTCGGTCGTACCCCGCACTCCGGGCCGACTCAGTACCGCCCACCGAAGCCCTGCGCAGCACATGACCAGGCACCTCGGTAGGGCCAGTGATTCCGGGCTGTGGTCGCATGCGGTCACCGTTCCCGGGCGGTGGCCCGGTGCCGAAAGTCGTGCCCACGGCGTGCTCACGTCAGGAGTGCCACCGATGACGCAGCCGCGTTCCCGGGTCGACCTGTACGCGGCGATCCGACGGGATGCCCGATCTGGGATGTCCAACCGCGCGCTGCAGCGCGAGCACGGCGTCGGCTTCCGAACCGTGACAGCGGCGCTGGAATCTGCATGGCCGAAGGAGAGAAAGCAACCGCCCAAACGCGGCTCACGGCTTGACGCGTACCGAGTGGTGATCGACGACTGGCTGCGCTCGGACCTCGACGCGCCGCGGAAGCAGCGACACACGGCGAAGCGGATCTTCGATCGACTGCTTGACGAACATGACGGGGCCGGGGTGGTGTCGTACTGGATGGTCCGCGAGTACGTCGCCACCCGACGCCGTGAGATTCGCGTCGAGGTCGGACGGGAACCTGCCAACGCGTTCATCCCGCAAGAGCACCTCCCGGGCCGCGAGGCCGAGGTTGGCTTCGGCGACCTCGCCATCCGCCTGCGCGGCGAGCTCGTAACCTGCGCGCTGTTCAGCCTTCGGCTCTCCTACTCGGGCAAGGCCGTGCACAGGGTCAGTGCCTCGGCTGGGCAGGAGGCCTTCTTCGAGGGTCACGTCCACGCCTTCAACGTGCTCGGCGGGGTGCCGACCGGGAAGATCCGCTACGACAACCTCAAGGCCGCCGTCGCGAGCGTGATCGGGTTCTCCCGCCAGCGGGTCGAGGCCGACAGGTGGACCGCCGTCCGTTCCCACTACGGCATCGAAGCCTTCTATTGCCAGCCCGGAATCCAAGGTGCGCACGAGAAGGGCGGCGTCGAGGGGCAGATCGGCTGGTTCCGACGCAACCACCTCGTCCCCATCCCAGAAGTCGACTCCCTCGCCGAGCTCAACGCTATGGTCGACGCCTGGGACGAAGCCGACGACGCCCGGCGGATCGGGTCCCGCGCCCGCACGGTCGGGGAACACTTCGCCACCGAGCAGCCACTCCTCGCGCCCCTTCCGACCGAGCCGTTCGAGACCGGCCGCTGGTTCACCCCGCGCGTGGACAGGTACGCCCAGGTCACGGTCCGGATGACCAAGTACTCCGGGCCCGCGCGCATGGTCGGCCGTCAAGCCCGGGTGCTCCTGAACGCCAGCGACCTGGTCGTGTTCGACGGCAGGACCGAGATCGCCCGCCACGAACGGCTCATGACCAAGGGCTCGACCCGGGTCGACCTGGACCACTATCTCGAGGTCCTCCTCCGCAAACCGGGCGCGCTACCCGGTGCGAAAGCGCTGGAGCAGGCCAGGGCATCCGGGCGGTTCACGCCCGTTCACGACGCCTGGTGGGCCGCGGCCTGCAAGGCCCACGGTGACGCCGACGGCACCCGTGCCCTCATTGAGGTCCTGATGATGCACCGGCACCTTCCACACGACCACGTCGTCGCCGGACTCGCGACGGCGCTGCGTGCAGGCGCGCTCACCGCGGACGCTGTCGCGTTGGAAGCGCGCAAGTACAACGACACAGCAGATGGCGGAGCCGACGACACGACAGCGGACCACCAGTCCCTGATGAGCGGCGACAGGGCACGCGGAGAAGGCGAGATCCCTGCCGTGCGATCGCTGACCGAGCGCCGGCTCCGCGCCCACATCCCGGCCGACACTCGGCCGCTGCCAAGCGTGGAGAAGTACGACCAGCTGTTGGCCAGCCGACGTGACACCCCGAACGAAGGAGCCGCACCGTGACCACCACGCGCCGTGGAATGACCGAAGAAGCAGCCGACGCCGCGATCGACCAAGCGTGCCGGATGCTGCGCATGCCCACCATCCGCAACTCCTTCACCGACTACGCCGACCGGGCAGGCCGTGAGCAGATGTCTTACCGCGGGTTCCTCGCCGAACTATTGCTTGCCGAGTGCGACGATCGCGCCCGACGCCGGTCCGAACGCCGGATCAAGGCCGCCAAGTTCCCCCGCGAGAAGTCCCTGCGGCCCTTCGACTTCGACGCCAACCCCAACATCGATCCCGCCGTGATCCACACCCTCGCCAAGTGCGAATGGGTCCAGAAGGGACAGCCGCTGTGTCTGATCGGGGACTCCGGCACCGGCAAGTCCCATCTGCTGATCGCACTCGGCACCGAGGCCGCCGTGGCCGGCTACCGGGTCAAGTACACCCTGGCGACCCAGCTTGCCAACGAGCTCGTCGAGGCCGCCGACGAGATGACGCTGGCGAAGACCATCGCCCGCTACGGCCGCGTCGACCTGCTGTGCATCGACGAACTCGGCTACATGCAACTCGACCGCCGCGGCGCGGAACTCCTCTTCCAGGTCCTCACCGAGCGTGAGGAGAAGGCCTCGATCGCGATCGCGTCCAATGAGTCCTTCGGCGGCTGGACCAAGACCTTCACCGACCCCCGGCTATGCGCAGCCATCGTCGACCGACTCACCTTCGGCGGCACCATCCTCGAGACCGGCACCGACTCCTACCGTCTGGCCCAAGCCACAAAGCAGCGGACAACCTGACACCCGTCGGGCGCGGAAGCGGTGTCGACGCAAACCAACATCCGCGGCACCGACACGTGCCCGGCGGTGTCAGAACTCGCCAATAAGCGGTGTCGGACGGAACCTCCGCAGCCATTCACGATGTCCGTCGGCGGACTCGCGCACGCTTTCGCCTTGGCCGCATCCGAGGGCATTCCGCCGACCACGTTCGCCCGATTCACCAAGGGTATCGGCAGCCTGTTGCCC
>DATLBX010000148.1:0-56696 GCA_035526705.1 Acidimicrobiales bacterium
CGGCTTCAGCAGGCTGGGTGCGCCGCGGCGCCAGCCGCCGTCCGCGGTGATGACCACCGCGGCCTCTGCGTCCTGGATGCGGTCACGCAGGGCGTCGGCCGAGAATCCCCCGAAAACCACGGAGTGCGCCGCGCCGATGCGCGCGCACGCCAGCATCGCCACGGGAAGCTCCGGGATCATCGGCAAGTAGATGGCGACGCGGTCGCCCTTGGTGACGCCCAGACCCTTCAGAACGTTGGCAAAGCGGCTGACCTCGTCGAGCAGCTGACGGTAGGTGATCGTGCGGGTGTCGCCCGGTTCACCTTCCCAGTGGAAGGCGACCTTGTCGCCCCGACCCGCAGCCACGTGGCGGTCGATGCAGTTGTACGAAGCGTTGAGGGTTCCACCGACGAACCAGCGGGCGAACGGCAGATCCCACTCGAGGAGGGTGTCCCAGGGCTCGAACCAATCAAGTAGCTCGGTGGCCTGCCGGGCCCAGAAGCCCTGCCAATCTGCCCGGGCTTCCTCGTACATGGCCACGTCCGTGACCAACGCGCTTTTCTTGAACTCCGCCGAGGGCGGGAAGGTTCGGTCCTCCGTGTAGTAGTCCTCGATCGTGGGCGTCGGGTCTTTCACCAGCCGGAGTATGGCCCGTTCAACCACCCGAAACTGCGGGGAGGATGACCACCTCGTCGCCGTCGTCGACCGCGGTGTCCAGCCCGTCGAGCTCGCGGATGTGCGCCCCATTGACGAAAAGGTTCACGTGGACCCGAACGCGGCCCTGGTCGTCGAGGACCCGCTGCCGCACGCCCTCGATGCCGCCGACGACCGCCCGAACGGTCGTCCCCTCCGCTTCCACCACCGCTTTGCCGCCCGCCACCGGACGGAGGGCAGTCGGGATCCTTACTGCGACCGGCACTGTGGGATCAGTCGATCGCAGCGGCGCGCACGGACAGGACCGGCGGGAGGTTCTCGGCGAGCAACGACCAGGACTCGCCGTCGTTGTTCGAGCCGAAGACCTGACCGGTGCGGGTGCCGAAGTAAAGGCCCGCTGGTGACTGCCCGTCGTGGCAAAACGCGTCGCGGAGGATCGTCAGGTGCGCGTTGTCCTGAGGTAGGCCGGTCGACAACGCCTCCCAGCTCTTGCCGGAATCGCTCGTTCGGTAGACGCGGCACTTGGCTTCGGCGGTGGCGCGGAACATGTCCGAGTTGAGGGGAATGACATACGCAGTGCCGCCCTGAGTCGGGTGGGTGACCACCGGGAACCCGAAGTCGGACGGGACGCCGGAATCGGCCACCTCGCCTCCGCCGATGTTGACCCAGGTATCGCCCGAGTCGTCCGAGCGGTAGATACCCCAGTGGTGCTGCAGGAAGAAGGTGTCGGCATCGGAGGCATCGCGGGCTATGCGGTGGACGCACTGGCCGAACTCGACATCCTGCTGACCCTCTGGCAGGAAGACCGCCTTGATGCCCTTGTTGCGCGCGTTCCACGTCGAGCCGCGGTCGTCGGACCGATAGTGCCCACCCGTTGACATCGCGACATCCAGGCGGTTGGGATCGCGGGGGTCGACCAGCACGGTGTGCAGGCACATGCCCCCACCCCCGGGCGTCCACTGCGGGCGGTGGGGGTGGTTCCAGAGGCCCTCGACCAGCGAATACGTGAGGCCGCCGTCCTCTGAGCGAAAAAGAGCGCTGGGCTCGACGCCGGCGTAGACCACTTCGGGTTCGGCTTCAGTAGAGGGCTGGATCTGCCAGATCTGGGCCACGCTCGGCCCGCCGTCGGTCCCTTCGGCGAAGGCCACCGACCGTTCGACTGGCTCGCTCCAGGTGGCACCCAGGTCGTCGCTGTAGCGGATTTGCGGACCCCAGTGCCATGACCCGCCGCCCGCGAAAAACCGATTGCGGCCGCCCCGCGTATCGATGGCAACCGAGTAGAGGGCCTCGCCCGGCAGGTGCGGTGGACTGACTTCGAACTTGTTCCTCGCCTTATCCGAGGTGAGGAGGAATACACCTTTTGCGGTGCCCAGGGCTACGACGGTCGTCATGGCGCGGACGTTAGTGCTGACCTACCCGCGCCCGCACTACCGACAGCGGGCGCAGCGGCCGACCAAGTCGATCTTGTGGCCCGTTACCTCGAACTGGCTCTCTTCCTCCGCCAGCCGCGCCGCGGCGTCGAGAGCACGCTCGAGACGTGGGAAAGCGTCCACGTCGATGACCGTTCCGCAGGAGCCACACACCAGGTGGTGGTGATGATCACCGGAGAGCCGTTCGCTCAGTTCGAATCGCGCCTGATCCGATCCGGTTGCGACTCGCGTGACAACCCCCGCGTCGATCAGGACACTGAGGTGCCGGTAGGCGGAGCTCTGCGGCAAGGCCGATGTCACCTCGAGAATCTCCGGCACACTCAGCGGACGCTCCGCCGCGGCAAGTGCCCCAACCAGTTCACGTCGCCCTCCGGTGTACCGCTGATCCAACGCGGCGAGGCGCTGCGAGGCCTCGCGGTGGAGTTCGGAGTCCGTCACCGCAACCTGCCCCACAGGGCACAAACCGCGAACAGGGTGGCCGCGGCCAGCACGATGGTCGCTCCGGGGGCCAGATCGGCAAACCGGGCCACCACCAACCCCGAGATGCCGGCGAACGCCCCCACTGCCGAAGAAGTCAGAAGGGTGGCGCGGAAGGAATGGCAAACACGCTGCGCGGACGCGACGGGCAAGACCATCAGGGCGGCCACCAGCAGTACGCCCACGACCCGCATCGCGGCCACGACCGTCACCGCTGTCAGGGCGGATAGAGCCAGGTTGAGGCCCATCACCGGCAACCCGGCAACGCGGGCCGACTCCTCGTCCAGCACGACGGTGAACATGGCGCGCCAGGTAACGGCAACGGTGCCGGCGATGAACACCGCCAGCGCAACGATTGTCCACGCGTCGCCGGCGCTCATGGTCAGGATCGACCCGAAGAGGTAGGTGAGCAACCCGGCGTCGAGCGCGCCGGCCAGCCCGGTGAGCACGACCCCCGCGGCGATACCTGTGTAGAAGAACAGCGATAGTGCGAGATCGCCCGATGTGTGCCCGCGGGACCGAAGCCACTCGAGCGCCACCGCGCCCGTAACCGCGGCGATCAGCGCGGTCCATACGGGCCAGACGTTCAATAGCAATCCGGCCGCAACCCCCGCGAACGCGACATGACCAATTCCGTCGCCCAGCAGGGACAGTTGCTTCTGAACCAGAAACGTGCCAATCAGCGGAGCCGTGGCTCCGACAACGAGCGCGGCCAAGAGCGCGAGCTGCATGTACTCGCGCTCGAACGGAAAGGGCAGAGCCAGAGCGGCGAAAGTCACGTCGGTTGATCCGGGTGCGGACGTCGGCTCTCCAGCCACATGGGCAGGTCTGCGGCGTGGATGCCCAGGTTCACGCCCTGCGAAGCGAGCTCGTCGGGAGCGCCGTCGAACGCTATGGCCCCGTGCCGGAGCAGGACGACGCGGTCCAGATCTTCCGCCACTGCGCCGAGTTCGTGCGAAACCAGAAGAACTGCCGCGCCATGGTCCTTTACGAGGTGCATCAGGGAATCGCGGAACCGGGCTTGCGAGTCGAGGTCCACGCCCGCGACCGGTTCGTCGAGGATGAGCAGCTCCGGGCGCGACACCAGCGCTTTTGCAATGAGCGCCCGCTGCTGCTGGCCACCGCTCAGCGAGCCCGCTGGATCGCGGCGACGATCCGTCAGAGCGACGGATTCGAGGGCGTGGTCGACCTCCTCGCGATCCTGGCGCCGCAGCCGCCGCGCCCACCCGCGCCGGGCGAGACGTCCGGCTGCCACGATCTCCTCGACGGTGGCCGGCAACGAAGTCGTCAGTACGGCCCGCTGCGGCACATAGCCAATTCGCCAGCGCTCACCGAGCCGTCGGGGGTCGACACCAAACAGACGAACGGCTCCGGTCTGCGGGCGCTCGAGTCCGAGAAGGAGACGCAGCAGGGTCGACTTGCCACTCCCGTTCGCACCGACAAGCGCAACGAATTCGCCTTGTTCAACCGTCAAGTCGACGCCATCCAAAACCGGCTCTGCCCCATAAGCGAACGAGACGCGCTCGGCTTCCGCGAGCCTCAGCGACATCCCAGTCCATTTCGGAGCGCGGCCAGGTTGGCGCGCATGACCGAGAAGTAGTCGTCGTCGCTGTCAGCCCGCAGGGTCTCCAGAGGGTCGAGTTCCGCGATCGTGACGTCCGCCTCTCGGGCGAGGGTTTCCGCCGCGCCGCGCGGCGCCAAAGGCTCGACGAACACGGTGGTCACCCCGAGTTCGGAAATCTGATCGGCCAGTTCGGCCAGCCGTGCGGGGTCGGGTTCGGACTCAGGAGAAAGACCGGAGATCGACTCCTGCCGCAGGTCGTAGGCCTCCGCCAACAGCCCGAACGCGGCGTGGGTCGTCACAAACGTGCGGCGATCGCAATCGGCCAGGCCGTCGGAGAACTCCTCGTGGAGATTCTGCAGTCGAGCCACGTAGCTCGTCGAAGCCGCCTGGAATTGCTGAGCGGCCGTGGGGTCCGCGGCACTCAAGGCGGCTCGAACTTTCGGGACGGCGCTGATCAACCGGAGCGGACTGAGCCAGAAGTGAGGATCCCCATCGGAGCCCGCGGCCAGATCGATACCGGCATCGTCGGCCCGCTGCGCCACCGCCTTTTCGAGCGCGGGCTGGAACCCGCCCCCGACGTACAACACGAGGTCCGCGTCGAGCACCCCGTCGACCTGGGAGGGCGACAGTTCGAGGTCATGCGCCTCCGCCCCCGCCGGTGTGAGGTTGACGACTTCCACGCGATCACCGCCAATTTCGTGGACGAGCTCCGCCAACGGATAGAACCCGGCAACCGCGGTTATGCCCTCCGTGCCATCAGGGGAGGTGTCGATCCGCGAGACGCAGCCTGGAAGGAAGATCCCACAAGCGATGATGAGGGCGATGGCTCTTCGGCGCGGGGTGGACATAGAGTGAGAACTACTCTCAACTTATATCCCTTCGGCGAGTCCTTCCACCACGGAGAGGTCGACCTCGCGCAAAACCGGGTGCGATTGAAGTTCCAGGTTGGGGAGGGGGTGTTCAGTGCGGCCTCGGTCGATGTCGGCACGCGCCTGCTGCTGCGCACCCTCGCCGGGCCCGAACACGCCACGCGGTCCCGAGTGCTGGATCTCGGGTGCGGATACGGCCCGTTGGGCCTCACCCTCGCGTCCATGGCGCCGCGCCAATCGGTCGATCTCGTCGATCGGGACGCGGTGGCGCTCGCCTATGCGCGGCTGAATGCCGACCAGCACCAAGCAGGCTCGATACGGGTCGAGCCGGGGCTCGGGTGGGCTGACATTCCCGAGGATCGGACCTACGACCTCGTCGTCTCCAATATCCCGGCGAAGGTCGGCCCCGCAGCCGTCGAGTCGTGGCTGCTGGACGGGCGCCCGCACCTGGACCCGGACGGTCTGGTGGCGGTCGTAGTGATCAACCGGCTGGAGGAGGAAGTGGACCGGGTTCTGAGTGCAGCGGGGATCGAGGTTCTACTTCGCCAAGCCAACCGGGGCCATGTCGCGATTCATTACCGGCTCGGGACCGACAGCTCACCGCGGCCTCGACCGAGGATGGCTGTCCAGGACCGAGGGCGGGCCGCGTTTTCCGCTGGGAAGGTCAAGTGGACCGCTCGAACCGCGTGGGGCGTGCCGGAGTTCGACTCGCTGCACCACGCCACCAAATTGGCACTGCGAGCCGTGCGCGAAATCCACCGCCGCCCCTCGATGCACGCCGCAGTCATCGGTACCGGGATCGGCCACGGGACTCTCGCCCTGCGGGAGGCGGTCAGGCCAGAGGAGCTCCACCTCTTCGACCGCGACCTTCTGGCACTGCGCGTCACCGCCGCAAATCTGGCCGACGCGGGATTTCCGCGCGCCGCTCTCACCCTGCATCACACTCCGCTGGTGGAGGCACCCCCTGCCTCGCTCGATGTCTGTCTGGCTGTCTTCACGACTCCGGTGCCGCAGAAGGTTGTCGATGCAGTCGTGGCCAGTTGCGCCGCCGCGCTGCGCCCCGCGGGACGGCTGATCGTCGCGGGTACCTCGACCGCCGTCACCCGCACGCTGGAGAAACTTGCCCGAAGCGGGTTGCCGCTCGTGGCGGTGGGGCGCGCGCGCGAGAAGGCACACAGCGCGGCAGATCTCGTCAGACGTCCCGACTAGCGAGCCAATTGCGCGGGGCGTAGACCTCCATCTTCTCGATGTCGTCCGCGGAAACCCCGGCTTCCCGCAACAAGGGGAGCACGATTGTTCCGATGTGAAGGAAGTGCCAGTCCGGAAAGCGCACGCCGGGCTCCATCCAGTCGATGTAGCAGGCCGCGTCGTGGCTAAGCATCAGGGAGGCCGCGAAGCCGCGGCGGGACATCTCGGCCACTGTTGCGACTCGACTCGCGGTATCGGCCGCGCCTGGCAGTCCGAAGCGATCCATGCCGAGGAAGTAGCCGGCCGACGCCAGTTCTGTGAGGTACTCGACATCCGTCGAATCGCCCGAGTGAGCGAACACCACGGAGCGCGGAGGCACTGCCTCCGCTTCAAGCACGCGGCGAACGTCCAGCGCGTTTCGGGAGCCCGGATGCGTGTGGACCATGAGGGGCGCCCCGGTCGCTCGGTGCGCGGCGCAGACGTTGCGGAGAACGCGCTCGACGCCGGGCTGCAGGCCCTGTGCGTCGACGGCGCACTTGATGAAGCCTGCCTTCACACCACCCGTGCCCTTGATGCCCTCGGTCAGATCGCGAACGAACGCATCCACCATCGCGGAGTCCGGTCGGAACGCGAAGAAGTGCGGGACTTCGGAGTACGTGTAGAGCCCGGTAGCAACGACGATGCTGAGATCGGGCACCTCGGCGTTGAGCCGCATGACTCGCCGGACGTCGCGGCCAAGGCCGTCAACAGTCGGGTCGACAAACGTCCCGTACCCCGCAACGACAACCTCGCGAAGCTGCGCCACCGCGGCGGCGACGCGTTGCTCCTCCTCCCACTCGTCGGACCAGTTGGCCTGGGAGTCCGGGGAGAGGACAAAGACATGCTCGTGCGCGAGGGTCCGGCCCAGTGCCGACGGCTCCACCGGCCCGCGGACGGTCTCGATCACGCGGGCCTAGACCTCTGCGCGGCTCGATCCGAGGATCGCGTCACAGCGCGCCAGCAGGTCTGCCGTCCTCCACCGGAGTATCTGCGCTTTGCCGAGAGCAGCCAGCGTCGGGCGGGCCCGGATGGCCAGTGCTCGGGCTTCCTCGAAATTCCCAAGCGCCTCCTCACATTGGGCCAGCAGAGTCTGGGCCAACGCCACATCGGTGGCGGACGCGTCCCGCTGGGCCACGGAGAGGAGAGTCCGCCCAAAATCCCGGGCCACACCCGGCTGATTCACGCGCTGAGCCTGCCGAAGCTCCGAGGCCAGTATGGCGACCTGCTGGGCCGGCTCCCCCGCAAGTTGGAGCAAGCCTCTCGCCATGTACTCCCGGGCTTTCGTCTCGTCACCGGCCGCTACCGCCACGCGGCTCAGCGCCAGCAGGGCGTAGACCGAGGTGCTCAAATGACCCAACGCCTCGGACAATTCGACGGCAGACCGGTATCGATCGGCGGCATCGTCCCAACGCCCCTCTGCCTCGGCCAGGTGGCCTAGCGCCGAATAGACGTGAATTTCGTTCCAGGAGTCTCCCTCGAGCAGGGCGACCGAGAGCGCCTTGTCGAGGAGGGTGGCCGCCTCACCCAAGTCCCCTCGGGCCTGCGCCTGCTCGCCCAGCCTCCATAGCCCCATAGCGCCGGTGCCAGCTTCCTGACCCAACTCGGCACACCTCTCGAACCAGCGGACCGCGCCGTTGCGGTCGCCCGACAGGCTATGGAGCAGGCCCAAATTCTGCGCGTACAGGACCGCGGCGCCGCGCCCATCGGGCCGGGCCAGCGCCGACTCGAGCGCCCCCTCGTAGTAGACCCGAGCCACGTCGAACTTCGACAGATACATCGCAGCAGCCGCCACGCTGTTCTTGGCGGCCTCGGCGGAGATCGCGTCATGGCTCGCCTCCGCGATCGACAGCTGCTCGATGCTGTACTGCAGGGCGCGTTCATAATCCCCGATGGCGAAGGTGCAGTTGCCCGCGACCTGAAGGAGACCATCCCGGAGGGATGGGTCGAGCTCCGCGCCGGCCAATGCCCGCTGCGCCCAGCGATCGGCGAGATCCAGCCAGTCGAAGTGGGCCCAGACCTGGGTAGCGACCAAGACGCGACGTGAAAAGGCCTGAGGCTCGTGGAGCTCAGTCCACTCCAACGCGGCGATGAAATCAGCACGCCCGCCGCGGAACTCGGCCCGAGCCTCGCGGGCGAGCGACCAACTATAAGTAGCGATGCTTTCGTCCATCCACCGCACTCGGGCCTGTTCCATCGCCTCACGCTCGCCGGCCTCGTCCAACCGCTCCAGCGCGTAGGCCCGCACCAGGTCGAGGAGGCGGTAGCGCCGTCCGGTCTCCGATGTGTCCACGACGACCAGTGAATGGTCAACCAGATTGGCCAGCGCGTCCGCGGGATCTCCGGGCGACTCTGCGCAAACCGCTTCGACCGCTTCGAGGCTGGCTGACGCCTCGAAGATTGCGATACGGCGGAGGAGGTCGCGCTCCTTTGGCTTCAGTAGGTCGTAGCTCCACTCAATAGCAGCCCGCACCGTGCGGCCGCCGTCGGCCGATCGCGCGCCGTCGACCAAGGCGAGACGGTCGCCAAGCCGCGCCAGAATCTGCGCCGGATCCAATACCTTGAGCCGGGCCGCAGCCAATTCGATGGCCAGCGGCATCCCGTCCAGCCCCTCGCACAGCGCGGCCACCGCCTCGGCGTTGGTCGGGGTGAGCTCGAAGCCCGGGCTGACTTGGCGGCCCCGCTCGGTGAAGAGTCGCACCGACGGGGAGGCGGCCAGCTGCGCCAGATCGTCTCCAGGGCTCCCGCACAGACCTAACGGAGGTATGCGAAAGACCGTCTCACCGCGCACTTCCAACGGCTGACGGCTGGTGGCCAGCACGTGCAGGTGGGCGCACCGAGACAGAAGATGCTCGACCGCAAACGCACACGCGTCGATTACGTGTTCACAGTTGTCGAGCAGCAAGAGCACCTTACGGTCTCCGATCCAGTCCACGATCTCTGCAAGCGCGTCGGCGGCCGGCGGTCCGCCCACGGCGGCCAGGATCGCCGGGGCGACCTCCGGTGCGGTGTTGAGGGGCGCGAGCTCTGTGAGCCACACGCCTCCTGGATGCGAGGCGGAAGCCTCGGCCGCGGCTTGCAGCGCGAGCCGCGTCTTGCCGGATCCACCCAGCCCGACCAGCGTGACCAGCCGCGAGCTCGACATGAGGCCCAGTACTTCCGCCACTTCGAGGTCGCGCCCTATGAGGTCGGTAAGTTGGAGGGGCAGATTGTTGCGGAGTACGTCGAGGGTCCGGAGAGGCTTGGTCGTGGGCGCGACCGAGGGATGAACCAACTGCCAGATGGACTCGGGGCTCGATAGGTCCTTCAAACGATGGACCCCGAGATCGCGCAGCGAGGCGCCCGACGGGAGCGCCTCCCGCACCAGGTCCGCGGTGACGCTCGAGAGCAGGAGCTGACCACCATGGGCCGCGGATCGCAATCGTGCCGCCCGATTCACCGTCCGACCGAAGTAGTCACCGTCGCGCAGGTCCGCCTCGCCGGTGTGGATCGCCATGCGGACAGGCAGGGGGAAGTCGTCCAGCGCCTCGAGCAAAGCGAGCCCCGCGGCAGCCGCGTCGGCCGCGCCGGCGAACACGCAGAAGTGACTGTCGCCTTCGCCGCGCGCTTTTACGACTGTTCCGCCGGCGGCATCGACGGCCTGAGCGACGAGCGCGTCGAGTTGGCGGATCAATGCCCCGGTCGCGTCGGGGTCGCGCTCCCACGCCGCGGTCGATCCCTCGACATCAGTGAAGAGGAAGGTGACCGTCCCCTCGGGCAGCACCGGCACAAGCGCCGAAGCTACGCCACCACCCACTCCAAGGCCCGAAAGCCGCCGAGCCCCTGGCCGTCTGTTAGCGCCGCGGCCTCGGCGACAGTCGAACGAGCACGGAAAGCCTCGAGGTCCCCCTTCGCGGCGCCCGCGTGCCAACGGCGGCGGGCGTCCTCCCAGAACTCGTCGATGCCGTGTGCTCTGAGGAAGGCGGCTTGTGATCGGTCGCGGTCTGGTGGCCGTGCCGACATCGACAGCTGGTCCACACAGACCTCGGCAGTGATGTCCTGCTGCCCCGGAGCGTCAAGCGGATGACCGCCCCGGCGGTGCGCCGCATACGTGCGAAGCCACTCACCCCAACCGCGGCCCGCTAACTCCGAGGTCGAGGGGACGGCGTAATCGAAGACGAGCAGCCGGCCGCGCACCAGCAAGTCGAGCGCCCCCTTTACCCACTCACCGGCAGCGCGCTGCAACGGGATACGCGCCCCATTCAACGCACCGGGCGCCAGTTCCCCCGCCAGCGCGGCCTTGTCCTCCGAAGCGGGTTCGAGGACTTCTCGCAGTTCTCCGTTGTCGGCTTGTCCCACCCGCACCTCGCGCCAGCCGGAGGCCGCCCGCTCGACCAGGTCGAACGACAGGTTGTCCAACAGCTCGTTGGCGATGATGGCGCCGGCGAAGGCTTCGCTCGGCATGTCGACGCGCGAGCCGAACTCCTTGCCGGCGTGGCTCTCGCGCAAGCGGGCCGATCTTTCGACGGCGGTGTAGCGCAGTGCCTCACGGCACCGCGGCTTCGCCCCGATCACCGCTTCGGCCAGGCTGCCGCGGCCCGCGCCGGCTTCTACGACGATGTATGGGTCCGGCCGGCCAAGGCCATCCCACCACGAGTCCAGGGCGCGGGCCAGAACCGCCCCGAAAAGCGGACCCGTCTCCGCGCTGGTGAGAAAATCCCCACGCCGTCCCGCAGCTCCGTTTGCCCCGTAGAAGCCCCGAACCGGGTCGTAGAGCGCAACATCCATGTACTCCGAGAAGGAGAGCGTCTTCTCGGTCATGACCGCCCGCCGCCGAGAGGTCGCGGGCGGAACTGCGTCAGCGGACCAGGACCGCCATATCTCCGAGGCGCGCGATGGCGTTGGGGTAGACCCCGACGCCGAGGGTGAGCACCAGGGTGATCACCACGGCCGCCGACAGGGCGGCGGGGACGCGCACCCGGGAGCGATCGTCGACACCTTCCGGCGACGGGCTGAACCACATCTCTCGCGCCACGTTCGCGTAATAGAAGAGCGCGATCACCGAGTTCACCGCAGCGATTACCCCAAGCACCACGGCCGAGGCAGTGCCGGCCTCGATCACCGCCCGGAAGATCATGAACTTGGCGAACCAACCGCCCAATGGCGGGATTCCTGCGAGAGAAAACATGAACGCGCTCATGATTACGGCGAGAGCGGGCGAATACTTGAAAAGGCCGCCATAGGAACTGAGCTCGCCGGACCCAGTGCGGCGGGCGATGGCGATCACCATCGCGAACGCGCCGAGGTTCATGGCGGCATAGATCGCGAGGTAGGTGATGCTCGCCGACTGCGCGGTGGCCAGAGCCTCCCGGCTGTCGCCCGCGACAGCGAACGGCACCAGGATGTATCCGGCCTGCGCGATCGAGGAGTAGGCCAGCATGCGGACGATGTTCGTCTGGCGCAACGCGATCAGGTTTCCGACGGTCATGGTCAGTGCGGCGAGCGCCCAGAACAGCGGACCCCACACGTCGTCGCGGCCCAGGAAGCCGATGAAGACCAGCTGCATCAAAGCGACGAAACCCGCCGCCTTCGAGGCGACGGATAGGAAGGCGGTGACCGGGGTCGGCGCGCCCTGGTAAGTGTCGGGCGCCCACGAATGGAATGGCACCGCCGAGACCTTGAAGGCGAAGCCGACGATCACGAGGAAGATGCCCACCGTCACCAGCGGCAGACGGCCGAAGCTCGAGTTCAGGACCTCGCCGATCTCATAGAGGTTGGTAGAGCCCACGACTCCGAATATCAGTGACATCCCGTAGAGCATCACGCCGGAGGCAAGAACCCCGAGTAGGTAGTACTTCAGCGACGCTTCGTTGGAGCGGAGGTCCCTCTTGCGCCAGCCGGCGAGGAGATACGCGGGGATCGACAGCAGCTCGAGGGCCACGAAGATCGAGAGGATGTCGCGCGCCGATGCCATGACCGTCATGCCGAGCAGCGAGGAAAGCAGGAGGAAGGAGAACTCCCCCTCGTAGTAGTCGCCCTCGTCGAGATAGTTCACCGACATGAGCAACGTGACGTATCCAGTGACGAGGAAGAGGCCCTTCAGCAGGAGGGCGAAGTTGTCCACGGCGTACGCCCCGCCGAACATCGCCCGATCCGCGCCGTCGACCGCGAGAGTGAGAACGGGGACCAGTGACGCGAGGACGGTGAGTCCGGCCAGATTGGTAACGAGAACCTTGCGATCCTCGGCCACGAACAGGTCGACCACCAGTACCAGGCACAGGCCGACCGTGAGAATCAGCTCGGGGGCGAGCGCGTGGTAATCGAGGAGAGGGGTCAATGCGCTGCTTCCTCCGCCAGCGGCAGCTTCTCTTCGCGAACCGGCGTAGCGCCGGATCTGGCGTCGGCAGTCTCAGCCGATCCGTCGAGCGACTTGGCGATGCCCTGCACCGCGCCATCGGTGATGTTGAACAGCAGGCCGGGAAACACACCGAACGCGACGATCCCGACCAGCAGGGGGGCCCACGCCACCCACTCCGGGCCGTGCACATCGTGAATGTGCTTCGCCTCGAACTCCTCCTTCGGGGTGCCGAAGGCAGTCCGCTGGTACATCCAAAGCAGGTATCCCGCGGCCAGCACGGTTCCGATCGACGCGACGACCATGAAGCCGCGGAACAGTCCGACCGGAAGGCCGCCGGCGGGGTTGTAGGCAGACAGGATCGCCGGGAACTCGCCCCAGAAGCCCGCGAGGCCGGGAAGGCCGAGCGATGCCATGGCGCAGAAGCCGAGGATCCACCCGAGCCGGGGCGCCTGCACGAGGAGACCGCCCAAGCGGGCGATCTCCCGGGTGCCGAACCGCTCCTGGATAGAACCGGCCAGGAAGAACAGCATGCCGGTGATCAAGCCGTGCGACACCATGCCGAACACGGCCGCGTTGATTCCGTAGTCGGTCAGCGTGGCGATTCCGAGCATCACGAAGCCCATGTGGGCGACGGAGGAGAAGGCGATCAGGCGCTTGAGGTCGCGCTGCGCGAGGCAGCCGAGCGCCCCGTAGATGATTCCGATGACCGCCAGGCCGCCGATCCAAGGCGCCCACGCGGCCGCTCCCTCCGGAAGGATCGGGAGGGCGATCCGCACGAAGCCGTACGTGCCGAGCTTCAGCATGACGGCGGCCAGAACTACGGAGCCAACGGTGGGTGCTTCGGTGTGTGCGTCGGGTAGCCAGGTGTGGAACGGGAACATCGGCACCTTGATGGCAAAGCCCATGAACAGGCCGCCGAAGATCAGGATCTGGGTTCCCCTGGCAATCGTCGACCCGTTTGCGATCAGTTCGGGGATGTCGAAGGTGTTATCGCCGAGGAAGTAGAGCGCCAGGAAGCCCAGGATCATGAGCGCAGACCCGAACAGGGTGAAGAGGAAGAACTTGATCGCCGCGTACTGACGATTCGGACCGCCCCAGACCCCGATCATGAAGTACATGGGCAGCAGGACGAGCTCGAAGAATACGAAGAACAGGATGAGATCCTGCGCGACGAACGTGCCGTTCATGCCGGTTGCCAGAACCAGCAAGAGCGCGAGAAAGGCCTTCGGGTTGTGCGGCTCGGGGAAGTGGTCCCACGAGTAGATGACGCACAGCAACGTGATCACCATCGATAGGAGCAGCAGCGGCAGCGAGATGCCGTCCAATGCGATGTGGTAGCGGCTGTTGATGACGTCGATCCAGGGGACGTTCACGTCCAGCTGGAGACGGCCAGAGCTCTTGAAGTCGAAGGCGGTGAGGATCCACAGCCCCACGAGGGAGGTGATGCCCGCGGTCAGGAAAGCGACCGTCTTGACGGCCGTCTCCGATTCCTTGGGGATCAGGAGAATGAGCGCGGCGCCCAGCAGCGGCAGGAAAACCGCCAGGGTCAGTGCCCACGATTCGAACCCGTTCATCTGAGCCTTCCTTCTAGATGGTGACGACGATCAGGACCACAGCGAAGATCGCCGTGGCCGCGAACAGGACGGCGGCGTACTGCTGTACGCGCCCGGTCTGAGTTGTGCGTAGGAACCCGCCGCCGGCACCTGCGGCCGCGGCCGATCCGTTGATGGCACCGTCGACCATTCCTTGGTCGAGGATGTCGTAGGTGAAGTTCCCGGCCTTACGGGCCGCGATGCCCACCCCGTTGACAATTCCGTCGATCACGTTCTGGTTGATCCAGTAAGCGGCACGCGCGATCGGGCCCTTGATCGAGCCGACAATGCCGTCGGTGTACAGGTGGTCGAGGTAGTACCGGTTCAGCAGGAAGGTGTACCCGGCGCGCGCCGCCGCGTTGCGCTCGGTGATCCCGTGGGGTCCGGCGTTGCGGACGTACCAGAGCGCCGCAAGGCCTATCCCGGCGATGGCGACCAGAGTCGACGTCACGGCGATGAACGGGGAAAAGGCGTGGTGCTCCACGCCGGCTGCCAGCGTCACGGCATTGTTGGTCCAGTCACCGAACAGGCCGACTCCCGGAGCGTTCAAGAATCCGGCCACTGCGGCCAGGAAAGCCAGCGCGATCAGCGGGACGGTTATGGCGGCCGGGGACTCGTGCGGGTGCCCGTGGCCCCGGTACTCGCCGAAGAAGGTCAGCCAGACACAACGCGTCATGTACGCCGCGGTCATCCCCGCGCCGACAACGCCCATCCAGAACATGATCGGGAAGCCGCCAGCCGACGCTCCCGTGAGGATCTCGTCCTTCGACCAGAAACCCGCCAGCGGGGGAAGCCCGGCCAGGGCGATCGAGCCGACGAGGAAGGTCTTGTAGGTCGTAGGCATGAACTTGCGCAGGCCGCCCATCTCGCGCATGTCGAAGGTGTGGACCGCGTGGCTGACCGAACCGGAGCCGAGGAAGAGCAGGCCCTTGAACATCGCGTGGGTGAACAAGTGGAAGACGCCGGCCGTCCATGCTCCGACGCACAGCGCCATCACCATGTACCCCAGCTGACTCACCGTCGAATACGCGAGAACCCGCTTGATGTCCGTCTGCACGAAGGCCAACAGCGCGGCGATGAGGACCGTCACGCCGCCGATCACCGCGCCGAGGTTCACTCCCCCCGCGGCGATGTTGAACCCCTCCCAGAACACGCCATAGACGCGAGCCACGAGATAGACGCCGGCCACGACCATGGTGGCCGCGTGGATCAGGGCTGACACCGGCGTGGGCCCGGCCATGGCGTCGGGGAGCCAAGTGTGCAGCGGGAACTGCGCGCTCTTGCCGATCACGCCGCAGAACAGCGCGATGGCACCGACGGTCAGGACGCCCTTACTGATCGCGCCGGTGAGCGCGGCCTCGTTGAGGGTGGCGATATCGAAGGTCTGACCCGCGGCGAAGAAGAGGATCGAGATGCCGACGAGAAGGCCGATGTCGCCGGTTCGCGTCGTGAAGAACGCCTTGAGGGCAGCGCTCGAGTTCTCGTGTTTCTCCCACCAGTGGCCGATCAACATGAACGAGCAGAGCCCCATGGCCTCCCACCCGAACAACAGCAGCAGAGTGGTGGAGGCGGTGACCATCACCAGCATCCCGGCGGTGAACAGGCTGAGCGCGGCGAAATAGTGGGTTATGCGGACGTCATCGGCCATGTAGTTCGTGGAGAAGACGTGAACCGCGAAGGCGATCGTCGTGACCACGAAGAGCATGGCCACCGCCAGGCCGTCGATGTGGGTGCCGACCTTGATATCGATCGGACCGTTGGAGAACCAGGTGACTTCACGGCGCACCGGTTCGCGCACCGCGTCGTGCTCCCCCTCGGCCGCACCGTGCGCCGGGTCGTCGCCCTCGACGGTCTGACCTTCGCCCTCGGATCCATGATGGGTGGCCACCTCGAGTGTGGCCGGGCGCGAGATCCACTGTCCGACGGCGACCACCGACAGCCCGAAGGCGAGCGCCACCGCGGCCACCCCGACCCAGGCCCCGCCCTTGGGCAGACGCTTGCCGAAGAACAGGATGATGAAGAAGGAGAGGACGGGGAGAGCCGGGATCACCCAGGCGTTCTCGAGCACGCTCAGCCCTTCATCATGTTGATCTCGGTGAGATCAACGGATCGGCGGTTGCGGTAGATGAGCAGCACGATCGCCAGGCCGACGCCAACTTCGGCGGCTGCGACCGCAATCACGAAGAGGGCGAATACCTGGCCGGCGATGGTGTCGTGAAACGCCCCGAAAGCAATGAGGTTGATGTTCACCGCGTTGAGGATCAACTCTATCGACATGAGCACGAGAACGCCGTTGCGCCGAGCGAGCACCCCATAGACGCCGATGCAAAAGAGCACGGCCGCGAGCATCAGGAACTGGTTGAGGATCACCGGCGCCTAATCCTTTCGGGCGATCACGACGGCGCCGACGAGGGCGGCCAGCAGGAGCACGGAGATGACCTCGAAGGGCACCAGATACTGGGTGAAGATCGAATTGCCGACCATCGCCGAGGTGCCGACACGATCGGGCTGCACCTCGACCCGCTGGAAGGCATCGATCTGCGCCCACGCGAGAACCCCGAAGAGCATCACCGACACCAGAGCGGCGACGAACTTTTGGTCGTTGTCGAGATTGGCGGCTTTTCCTATGGGCGCCTTGGTGAGCATCAAACCGAACAGGAAAAGGACCACGATGGCGCCGATATAGACGAGCACCTGGGTTATCGCGGCGAACTCCGCGGCCAGAAGTATGAAGATCCCGGCGACTCCACCCAAGACGACGACGAGGTAGAGGGCGGCGTGCACCACGTTCTGGGTAGTCACGACGCGCAACGCCGCCAAACCCATCACGACCGACAGGATCCCGAAGATCAGGTTCTGGGCAATCACTTCTTGGCCGCGGCTCCTACTTCGAGGGGCGGGGGCTCGGGCACGGTGCCCATCCACTCGCCCAGCTTGTTCTTGTCGTGCAGCAGGTCCGCGATGGAGACCTCCGAGTACTCGTACTCGGGGCTCCAGAACAGAGCGTCGAAGGGGCAGACCTCCACGCAGATGCCGCAGTACATGCAGAGGGCGTAGTCGATGTCGAATCGGTCGAGGATGAAGACCGTGCGGGGCTTACCGCCTTCGCGACGCGGCGGGGCCTTGTCGCCATGGCCCTCGATGTAGATGCACCAGTCGGGGCACTCACGCGCGCACAGCATGCAGACCGTGCAGTTCTCCTCCTTGAGCGCGATCACGCCGCGGGCCCGGGTTGGAGGGGCCTCCTTCACGTGCGGGTACTGCACCGTCACCGCCGGCTTGAGCATGGTTTTGAGCGTGACGCCCAGACCCTTCACGGCACCAGGAACGAGGCCCACTACATCACCACCTTGAGGATGCCGGTCACGACGATGTTCGCCAGCGACGCGGGGATGAGGAACTTCCAGGCCACAGCCTGAAGCTGGTCCTCACGGAAGCGCGGGAAGGTGAAGCGCATCCAGAAGATGAGGAACGCCACGAACATGATCTTGACGCCGAGCACTCCCGGCCCGGCCAGATTTCCGAGCAGCCCATCGGGCACGAACGGCATGTACCAGCCGCCGAGGAACAGGGTGGAAGCGATGCCAGCCAGAGCAAAGGCCGAGCCGAACTCGGCGATGAAGAAGAAGAGGAACCGGAACCCCGAGTACTCGGTCATGTAACCCGCCACCAGCTCGGATTCGGCGACGGGCATGTCGAACGGTGTCTGGGTGAGCTCGGCCTGGGCGGCCACGAGGAAAATCACGAAGCCCACGAACTGGGTGAGGATGAAAGGGTTGCCGATGAGGCCGAAGCCGAATATCTCGCCTTCGGCTTGGGCGTGGACGATGCCCTGCAGGCTCATGGTGCCGGCCTGGATCACAACGCCGACCACGGCCAGAACCAGGGGCAGCTCGTAGGCGATCAGCTGGCCGGCACTTCGAAGAGCACCGAGCAGTGAGTACTTGGAGGCGGACGCCCACCCCGCCATCAGAATCCCGATGACGGAGATGGACCCGACGGCTAGGGCGAAGAAGACGCCGACGTCGAGGTCCTCGACGATCAGGTCGGGGCCCGCAGGGATGACGGCATAGAGCATGAAGGTCGACACGATCACTACGACCGGCGCGAGCCCGAACACGGCGCGGTCGGCGCGCGCCGGGAAGATGTCCTCCTTCTGGAGGAACTTGCCGGCCTCGGCGAGCACCTGGAGAGACCCGTGGGGCCCGGCCTCCATCGGCCCGAGCCGCGACTGCATGTGCGACATCATCTTGAAGAGGAAGACGAAGACCAGGATCAGCGAGCCGACCGGAATCACGGTCAACACCGCGCCGAGCTTGATCGCAGTCGCCTGCCAGTACGACAGCTCTATCGCGAGCAGCGGGAGCGCCGTCATCTATCTATGTCTCCGAGGATGAAGTAGAGGCTGGCGAGGATGGTGATGACGTCCGGAACGTAGACGCCCTTGAGCAGCCAGGGCAGGATCGAGACGTTGTTGAAGCTGGCGGAGCGGATCTTGCAGCGGAATGGCCCCAGACCGCCCTGGCTCACGATGTAGTAGCCCATCTCCCCGAGGGGGTTCTCGGTGTGGCACCAGACCTCGCCGGCCGGCACCTTGATGATCTTGGGAACCTTGCTCATGATCGGCCCGGCAGGCAGGCCGTCGAGCAGCTGGTCGACGATCGAGGCCGCCTCTCTTACCTCCTGTAGACGCACCCAGTAGCGGGCGAAGGAGTCGCCGTCGGGGTGGGTCCAGACCTTCCAGTCGACCTCCTTCCACGCGAGCGGAGAGTCCTCGTCGCGGCGAAGGTCCCAGTCGACCCCCGAAGCGCGGATGTTGGCACCGGACAGGCCGTAGTCGAGGCCGACAGAGGCAGGTATGACGCCGATTCCGCGCGTGCGGGTCTGGAAGATCTCGTTCCCCATGAGCAGGTCTTCCATCTCGTCGCAAAACGTGCGGACCTTGCGCATGGCGCCGTGGCACTCGTCGATCCAGCCGCGGGGCAGGTCCTCCTTGAGTCCGCCGATGCGGTCGTAGTTGGGATGGAACCGCCCGCCGGTGGCGGCTTCCATCAGGTTCAGTACGTACTCCCGGTCCCGGAACGCATAGAACACCGGGGTCAAGGCGCCGAGCTGCACCCCCATGTCACCGAGGAAAAGCGTGAGGTTGGAAATGCGCGACATCTCGAAGAAGATCGTGCGGATCCACTGGGCGCGGGGCGGTGCCTCGATCCCCATGAGCTTCTCGGCGCCCAAAATGAATGGCACTTCGTTGGCAAAGTGGCCCAACCAGTCGATGCGGTTGATGAGTGTCGTGACCTGCGGGTAGGTCCGGACTTCAGTGAGCTTCTCGTAGCCGCGGTGCATGTAACCGCAGACCGGCTCGGCCCAGACGACCTCTTCGCCGTCCAGCCGTACGACGACTCGAAGGGTGCCATGGGTCGCCGGATGCTGCGGGCCGATGTTGAGGATCATTCCCTCGGTTTCGAGTTCCACGTTGACGCGCGCGTCCGCCGCTTGCGATGCGACGTACGACGCCTTCTGCCAATCGACCGGGGCCGGGTTCGCGGTGAGGCTCACGTCGCCGCCTCCTCTTCCGCCGGAGCCGACTCTTCGTCTGACGCTTCGCCCGGGATCTGTTCCTTGTCGACCAGACCCGGCCACGGCTTGACCTCGCGAGCCAGCATCGGGAAGTCCTTGCGCAGCGGGTGACCCTCGAACTCACCCGGCAGATACAGGTGCCGTAGGCCGGGGTGGCCCTGGAAATCGAAGCCGTACATCTCCCAGGTCTCGCGCTCATGCCAGTCCGCGCCGCGGTACACCGAGGTGATCGACGGAACGACGGGGCTCTCGTCGTCGAGATCCGCCTTCAGCGTGAACCCGACATGGGTACGGGTGGAGTACAGACGGGCAAAGACCTGAAAACGGGTATCGCCGCCGGCAATTCCGGTGTGAATGGTGCCTGCTGGTTCGTCGACGGCCACCTCACTGGCCTCGTTGGGGTTCGGATCCCAGACGTCTCTGCCGGCGAGCAGAGGGTTGGGCAGCCAGTCGATCCCCGAAAGGAAGCAGAAGTAGTCCATGCCGAGCTCTGTCTTGGCGACCTCCGCGGCCCGGCGCCACTGAGTGGCATCGACGCGGACGCACAGATCCCCTCCGACCACTTCCGAGGCGAGGAATCCCTCGCCGAGCCGCTCGGTGAGCGAGTCGACGACCGATTGAAACGCGGGGTCGACAGGCTCAGGCGCGGCGGCCGGCTCAGGTTCAGGTTCGGGCGCAGGGTCGGCCGCTGCTTCCTCCGCGGCGGGCACCGCTTCCGGCTCCTCCCCGGCGGCCGGTGTGTCAGCGGGCGTCGGGTTATCCGGAGACATGCAGCGGCTCTCCTCTCCAGCGGCTGGCCATGTCCTCCGACTGGATGCGTTCCTGTAGAAGCACGATGCCCTCGAGCAGGGCCTCGGGCCGCGGCGGGCAACCGGGCACGTAGACGTCGACCGGGATGATCTGGTCGACACCCTTTGTCACCGAGTACGAGTCCCAGTACGGGCCGCCGCAGTTGGCACACGATCCCATCGAGATCACGTACTTCGGATCGGGCATCTGCTCGTAGAGCCGGCGGATCGGCGGCGCCATCTTGTCGGTGACGGTGCCGGAAATGACGACCAGGTCGGCTTGGCGGGCGCTGGCGGGGAAGGGAATCACGCCCAGCCGCATGACGTCGTAGCGGGGAGACCCGAACGCCGCGCCCATCTCGATGGCGCAACAGGCCAGCCCCCACTGGTACACCCACAGCGAGTACTTCCGGCTGGTGTTGAGCAGCCATGACATCGGCTTGGGGATTTTGCCCTTTTCGATCAGGCCCACTTGAGTACCCGCTTCTTCCACGCGTAGAGGAGCCCGAGGGCCAGGATGGCGATGAAGACAAGCATTTCGACCAGGCCGAACATGCCGAGCTTCTCGAGCTGGACGGCCCAGGGAAAGATGAAAACCGCTTCCACGTCGAACATGACGAAGAGAAGCGCGTACACGTAGTAGCGGATCTGGGTCTGGGCCCAGGCGCCGCCCACGGGGTCGACACCCGACTCGTAGTTGATGTACTTCTGGGCCTGGGGGCGCTTCGGCCGCAGCAGGGCGCCCAGCCCCAACATGCCCGCGACGAGGGCGACACCCGCTCCACCGAACATGACCACGGTGAGGTAGCTGCGCAGGAACGCTGACACGGCGGGCGATCCTATCGGCGCGCCTAGCGGACCTATCGCACTGCCGCGAGCGCGGTCCGCCGGCAATAGCCTCGGGGGAATGGCGCCTAGTTATCACCGGCTTGGGGACGTACCTGCGAAGCGGCACGTGGCACTGCGCGACGAGAGCGGAGCGCTGCTTTCGGAGGAGGTCGTGGGGGCCGAAGGCTTCAGCGGTCGGTACTCGATCCAGTACCACCGGTGGGCGCCGACCCGGGTCCAGAAGGTCTCCGAGGCGCCACCCGTAGGGCCGCCGAAGGTCTCCACCGACGTCGCTTTACGTCACCACCTCCTGCGGACCGGTGAAGGCCTCACCCCCGGTTCGGATGAGCGCGACGGCCGGGTGTTGCTGTTCTTCAACTCGGACATAAAGCTCTCCGTCTCGGCTTTCGGGGCCGACACGGGCCGCCTCGTCCGCAACGGAGGGGCCGACGAGCTGCACTTCGTACACCACGGCAGCGGCCGGCTGGAGTCGACTTTCGGGATCCTCGAATACCGGGAGGGCGACTACGTGCTCGTCCCCCGCGGGACGACCCACCGCTGGGTTCCGGCGGGCGACGGCAACCGTCACCTTGTGGTCGAGTCGCCGCTGGGGGTCCGGCTGCCCAAGCGCTACACGTCCGACGAAGGTCAGCTGCTGGAGCACGCGCCGTACTGGGAGCGCGACTTCCGCCGGCCGACAGAGCTGTGCGACCTGAACGACCGGACGCCGACGGACGTGCTGGTCGTCGTCGGTGAGCGGTCGGCGATCTACACGCTCGACCACAACCCACTCGACGTCGTCTGCTGGGACGGCCACCTCTATCCCTATGCGTTCAACATCGCCGACTTCGAGCCGATCTCCGGCCGGCAGCACCAGCCGCCGCCGGTGCATCAGACCTTCGAGCTGAATGGCGCCGTGATCTGCTCGTTCGTGCCGCGTCGCCTCGACGATGGCCCGAACGTGATCACCGCGCCCTACAACCACGCGAACCTCGACTCCGACGAAATTCTCTATTACGTCTCCGGCGACTTCTTCAGCCGCAAGGGCATCACCGAGGGTGCGATCAGTTACCACCCGCGGGGAATTCCCCACGGCCCCGCACCGGGTGTCGCCGAAGCTTCGATCGGCAAGGAGCGCACCGAGGAGTACGCAGTGATGGTCGACACTTTCGCCCCCCTGACGATGGCCGCCGACGCGGACGCCTTCGACGACCCGGCGTACCCGACCAGCTGGGTCGACTGACGAAGTCCTGGGTGGGGGGCCCAGGCCGCCGCGGCCGGTGGGGCGCCAGCCGCCAGAAGCGAGAGCTCAGACCTCGGCGCCCTCAGGGATTTTAGGGGGGTCGACTGCCTGGTTGATTTCGGTCATGGAGAAGTCGAACTCGATGCGGTTCGCCGCGAGTTCGCGGAGTACCGGGCCCAACGCTTTCAGATCCCCGGTGATGTCAACCGCGAACTTCACGGAGCGCAGTAGGTGGTCGTCGGTGCCGGCTACGACCTCCAATGTCGCGTTTTGTGCCGCGGCGCGAATCTGCTCGCGCGCCGCATCGGAGATCTTCTCCGCGACGAACGCGCCCAAGTTGGCGCTGACGCGGGTGACGTCTTCGATGACGGCAACCGCGTCGACGTCGCCCGAATAGGTCGAAGTCGGCTCTCCTGCGATCTTCTCGCCGGCGCGCTCCGTCGGCTTCCCTCTGAACCAGGACTTGGGATTGAAGGCGCTCAGTCCGGCGACGTCATGTCCACCCCGGAGAGATGCGAGAGGTTCGCCCTCGACCTCCTTGGTGCCGCGGTCGTTGACCACCCACGCTCGCTCGCCGTCCGAGATGAATGACGAGTCCTTCGGCTTGATCCCCGAGCGGTCGGAGTACTGGAGAGATGCGATCGGGAGGGTCTTGTCGCCGGACGCTGCGGCGAAAGCCCCGCTCATTTCGAAGCTGACAGGATCGCGGCCCGGTGTGATGGCGCGGATCGCCACTTGCACCCGCCCGCTGTCGATCTCCGCCAGGGCTTGCTCGATGTTGACCATCGGGTCCGAGCTCGTCGGCTCGGTGGAGTCCTTCTCACTACAGGCGACGAAGAGGAGGCCCAGCACGACGATCCCAATCGCCAGCGTTCTTCTCATACGAAGAGCGTGGCTTGCATCGCCCAGTCGAGGAGTGGCCCGGGGAGTATCCCCGCCGCCATAGTCACGACCACGCACAGCGCGAGGGCCGCGCCGGCCAGCAGGGGGATGGGCAGGCGACCCCGGGCATCCTCGGGTTCGTCCGGGTCGTGCTCGCCGGGCCCGGCGTACATGGCCAGGACGATGCGCAAGTACACGAAGGCGGCGACCGCCGCGCTCAACATCGCCAACACGGCGAGGGCGTAGGACCTCTCCTCCACCGCGGCGCCGATCACATAGAACTTGGCCAGGAAGCCCGACGTGAAGGGCACGCCGGCCTGGGCCAGCAGGAAGACGGTGAAGACCAATGCGAGTCCGGCGCGTCGGCGGGACAAGCCGCGGAACTCCGACACGGCCACGCCAGGCCCGGCGCCGTCGGTGGCTTCGAGCGCTGATGTGCGCTCCACGAGCGTTACGACACCGAAGCTCCCGAGCACCATGAAGGCGTACACGAACAGGTAGAACAGCGCGGCAGAGAGCCCCTGCGGACTGGCGGCCTGGAGGCCGATGAGGATGTAGCCGGCGTGGGAGATGGACGAGTACGCCAGGATCCGCTTGACGTCGTCCTGCACGACCGACGCCACCGAGCCCACGACCATCGTGAGGGCGGCGAGCACGAACACCACGGGCTGCCAGTCGAGTTGCAGAGTCGAAAAGCCGACGTAGAAGAGGCGGAGCAGGCCGGCGAACCCGGCGGCTTTCGCCACCGCGGCCATGAATCCGGTCACCGGCGTGGGCGAGCCCTGGTAGACGTCGGGAGTCCACGTGTGGAACGGAACGGCTGCGACTTTGAAGCCGAGGCCGGCCAGGAGCAGCACCACTCCAGCGAGAAGGACGCCGCGCGATGTCGGAACATTGCCGGTGAGCCAACCGACGATCTCGTGAAGCTGTGTCGACCCGGTCGCGCCGTAGAGCAACGCGACGCCGTACAGGAACACGGCGGACGAGAACGATCCGAGCACGAAGTACTTCATGGCGGCCTCGCGCGACGCGGCGCGGCCGACCTGGAACCCGGCCATGACGTAGAGGGCGATGGACAGGATCTCCAAGCCGAGGAAGAGGACGATCAGATCGTTGGCCTGCGCCATGACGATGGCGCCCGAAGCGCACAGCATGGCCAGCACGGAGAACTCCGGGCCCTCCAGCCCTTCGCGTTTGAGCCACGGCTCAGCCAGCAAGGCGGCGACCGCCAGTGAAGCGGCCACCAGGCAGGTCAAGAAGATCGAGAAGCCGTCTACCACGACTGCGCCGGAGAAGTGGCGTTGCGGCCCGTCGTGCACGAGCCTGGCCCAGGCTCCGACGGCGAGGATGAGGCAGGCCGTGGACGCCGCGACGGTGACCAGGGCGTTCCATCCGCTGGGCAGCGGACGGCGGACCATCGATCCGATCAAAAGGATCAGCGCGGCGGCACCGGTCAGCACCAGGACCGGGGCTACCGGCCAGTAGACGACCTGGGGCAGGGTAAGCGGATTCATTCGCCGGTGCCCGCGTTGACGTGCTGCACGAGCCGCTCGACCGAAGGCTCGATGCGGTCCAGCGCGACCTTCGGGTACACGCCCAAGAGAACGATCAGGGCGACCAGTGGCGCCAGCACGGCGGCGTCGCGCCAGTCGAGATCTCGGACGTTCGCGTTCTCGCCGGTGGGCTGGCCGTGGAAGACCCGCTGGTAGGCCCACAGTAGGTACACCGCGGCCAGGATCACGCCGGCCGTGGCGACGACGGCCCACCAACGGTGGGTGAGGAACGTGCCGACGAGGATCAGGAATTCGCCGACGAACCCGTTCAGGCCCGGCACACCGATCGAAGACAGCATGACGACAGTGAAGACCGCGGCGAGCGCCGGAGCCGAGCGCTGCAGTCCGCCGAGTTCGGGAATGGAGCGGGTGTGCCGGCGGTCGTCGATCATCCCGACCAGAAGGAAGAGCGCGCCGGTCGACAAGCCGTGGTTCACCATCTGCAGAACGCTGCCTGACAGGGCGCGGCCCTCGATGGCGAAGGTGCCCATGACGATGAAGCCCAGGTGGGCCACGGACGAATAGGCGACCAAGCGCTTCAGGTCGGACTGCATCGCGGCAACGATTGCCCCGTAGGTGATTCCCACCACCGCGAGCGAAAGGAGCACCGGCGCGAGGTCCGACGCCGCCTCCGGGAACAGGTAGAGGCCGAAGCGCACGAGCCCGTAGGTCCCCAGCTTCAACATGACTCCGGCCAGGATCACCGAGCCCGCGGTTGAGGCTTGCGTGTGGGCGTCGGGCAGCCATGTGTGCACCGGGAAGACCGGGGTCTTGACCGCGAACGCCACGGCGAAGGCGGCGAAGAGCCAGTGCGCCGCGGAGCCTCCGGGCACGGGGCCCTCGGCCAGCGCTACGAGATCGAATGTCATCACACCCGTTTCGGCTCGGTGCAGGAACGCCACCGCAACCACCCCGACGAACAGAAAGGCCGAACCGGCCAGAGTGAACAGGAAGAATTTCATCGCGGCCCGCTCGCGATCCTCGTGGCCCCACCCGGCGATGAGGAAGTACATGGGGACGAGCACGACTTCGAAGCAAATGAAGAAGAGGAACACGTCGAGGGCGAGGAACGAACCAAGACAGCCCGCCTCTAGGACCAGCATCCAGGCCACATACGACTTTTGGTTCCGCACGACCTTGGGGCCGAGCAAGGCCAGCGGGAACAACACAGCGGTGAGAAGGACGAGGACCAGCGAGATGCCGTCGACGCCGAGTTTCCAGGAAATGCCGAGCGGCTCTATCCAAACGTGCTGGGACACGAACTGGAAATGCGACTCGGCGGTCTTGAAGCTCGCGGCGAGGAAACCCGCCAGCGCAGCCACCACGATGGAGGCGGACACGCCGACGACCTTCACTACGTCCACCCGGCGCGCGGGCGCAAACGCGACCGCGGCCGCGCCGATCAAAGGCACCAGCACGAGCGAGGTGAGGATCGGGAAGGTGGCGGCGGGGTGCATCAGCCGCCCGCCCTGGAGACGACCCATCCGAGCAACATGACCACTCCGAACGCGATCCCCATCGCGTAGTTGCGGACGTAGCCGGTCTGTATGGCCCTGAGTCGTTGGCCCCCGGCCCGCACCAGTCCGCCCACTCCCATCGTGGCGCCGTCTACCAACCCGGCGTCGACGCCTTGCGCGAGCGCGTTGGCCGTCGCCCGGCCGGGCCCACCGACCACGGCGGCGTACGCGTCGTCGATTCCCCAGGCGCGCCGGAGCAGCGGCGGTTCTAGCTCGCTTCGCTCAGGACGCTTCAGCCATCCCCGGGCGAGCGCGATGCCGGTGAGGGACAGCACCGTGGTTATGCCGGCCAGCATCAGGAATCGGCTCACGGTCAATTCCTCGTGGTGGTGCTGCGCGATCGCGGGCTCCAGCCACGTGGTCAGAAGGTGCGGACCGAAAGGCAGGTTGAGAGCACCGCCGAGCACGCTGGCGCCGGCGAGGACCACCAGCGGGAGCACCATCGTGCGCGGTGACTCGTGCGGGTGCTTTCCGGACTCCTCCCATCGTGCCTTGCCGAAGAAGACCAGAAATACCTGACGACTCATGTAATAGGCGGTCAGGAAGGCGGCGAGCAGGCCGACGGCCCACAGGATCACGCTCTTGTCGTAAGCCGCGGTCAGTACCTCGTCCTTCGACCAAAACCCCGCGAAGGGCGGGATGCCGGCTATGGCGAGCCACCCGATGATGAACGTGGCCGAGGTGATGGGAAGCAGCGCTCTGAGTCCGCCCATGGCCTTCATGTCCTGTTCGTCGTCCATCGCGTGGATGACGGAGCCCGAACCGAGGAACAGCAGCGCCTTGAAGAAGGCGTGCGTGACCATGTGGAACACGGCAGCGATGTAAGCGCCGGAGCCGACCGCCAGGAACATGAACCCGAGTTGGGAGATGGTCGACCATGCGAGCACGCGCTTGATGTCGGATTGGGCGCAGGCCACCGTGGCGGCGAATAGCGCGGTTGCCGCGCCGATGATCGCGATCACCGTCGTGGCGTCGCCCGCGTGCTCCAGCAGCGGGCTGGAGCGGACCATCAGGTAGACGCCCGCTGTCACCATCGTCGCCGCGTGGATGAGCGCCGACACAGGCGTCGGACCCTCCATGGCGTCGGGAAGCCAGACGTGCAGGGGGAGCTGGGCGGACTTGCCGCACGCCCCGACGAGCAGGAGCAAGACGGCAGCGGTCACAGTCACCCCGGCGATCCCGTCGACGTCTGCGAAAACGGAGTGGTAGTCGAGCGCCCCCACCGTTCCGAACAGCAGGAACATGGCAAGCAGAAGACCGGCGTCGCCGATTCGGTTCGTGACGAAGGCTTTCTTGCCCGCAACCGCGGCGGTGGACCTTTCGAACCAGAAGCTGATGAGGAGGTACGAGCACACGCCCACGCCTTCCCAGCCGACGAACATCAGCAAGTAGTTGTCGGCAAGGACCAGCAGCAGCATGGAGAACGTGAAGAGGTTGAGGTAGGTGAAGAAGCGGGCAAACCCCTGGTCGCCGTGCATATACCCGATCGAATAGAGGTGGATCAGGCCCCCAACCCCAGTGACGAACAGGGCCATGGTGATCGAAAGCGGGTCGACTAGTAGCGCGGTGTTCACGCCGATGCTAGGGATCCATTCGAACAAAGTGACGGTGACGGCGCGGCCGTGACCATGGATGTCGAGTAGTCCTATGAACGCGCTGAGCGCGCCCACGAAGGCGCCGGCTACCGCGAGCGTCGCCAGAACTCCGGCCCAGGGTTCACCCAGCTTGCGGCCGCCCGCCACCAGCGCGATGAACCCCAACAGCGGGAGAAGGAGCGCCGCGGTCGCGCCGAACTCGACGAGGTTCATTTCAACCGCGCAACAGGTTGAGATCGTCGGCGGTCGCGCCTGACCGTCGTCTGGTCACGGCCACGATGATGCCTAGGCCCACCACCACTTCGGCGGCAGCCACGACCAACACGAAGAACACCACGGCTTGGCCACCGATGTCGCCGAGCATGCGGGCGAAGGTGACAAAGCTGAGGTTCACCGCGTTGAGCATCAACTCCACGCACATGAACATCACCAGGACGTTGCGCCGGATCAACAGGCCAACCGACCCGATGGTGAACAGCGCTGCCGCGAGGGTGAGATACCACTCGCCGCCGAGGCTCATGAATGCGCCTCGGCGGTTGCTACTGGCTCTTCGCCTAACGGCTCATCGCTGTGCGGCGGGGACCCCAACCCCGCCGCGCGCGCGAGATCGTTCTGGCTCGAACCTTCGAGGTTGCTCCCCGCCATGGGTTGGCGCTTGGCCAGGAGGACTGCGCCGACGACGGCGATGACCAGGAGGATGGAGGTCAACTCGAAGGCGTAGAGGTACCGAGTGAAGAGCACCCGCGCCAGGGTTTCGACATTGGTCCCGGGCCCGTCAGCCGGGCCGGCGACCGCTTCGGCCCCCGACGCCCACTGCGCGCCTCCCAGGAACACCAGCTGGGCCAGGGCGACCAGGCCGAGCACGACCGCCGCCGGCCGTTGGCCGTGGAGTGGCTCCTCCGTCAGGTTCTCGATGCGGTCGACGCCCAACAGCATGATCACGAACAGGAACAGAACGACAATCGCTCCCGCGTAGACGATCACCTGGACCGCGGCAAGGAAGTGCGCTTCCTGCGCGAGGAACAGCACCGCCACGCCGAACAAAGTCATCACGAGCATCAGGGCGGAGTGCACCGGGTTTCGCGACACGATGACGCCGAGGGCGCCGACGAGGATCGCGACCGCGCATACGGCGAACACCGCGACGTCGACTTTGCTGGCGGCGAGCAACAGCGTCACTCTTCGGACTGGCCCTTCTCGGGGGCGCGGACTCCGTAGCCGAGCTCTCCGGTCCATAGGACTTCGCCCTCGTAAGCCGCGGCTCCGGAAGGCGAGGTGGCGCGAAGCCATGCAGACGTGTGCTCGTCTTCCCCGGCGCGCCAGTCCTCCCACGGCATCTGCTTGGGACGTCCTTGATCGTCGACCAGCAGCTCGTCCTTGGTGTAGATCGCGTCGTTTCGGTTGGTGAAGGAGAACTCGAAGAGCTTTCCTTCGGTGATGGCACCCGTGGGGCAGGCCTCCACGCACATATCGCAGTGAATGCAACGGAGGTAGTTGATCTCGTAAACGAAGCCGTAGCGCTCCCCCGGAGACACCGGGGACTCGGGTGGATTGTCCGCGCCGCGCACATGGATGCAGTCGGCGGGGCAGACGCCCGCGCACAATTCACACCCGATGCACTTCTCCATGCCGTCTTCGTAGCGATTGAGAACATGACGGCCGTGGAATCGAGCCGGGCGCGGCCGCTTTTCTTCGGGGTATGAGGTGGTGACGCGCGGCTTCCACATCTGCCGCAGAGTCACGAGGAAGCCGTCGAGATAACCCATCAATTGTCTCCGGGACTACGGCCGGGCGTGGGGGTGGGGCCCCACGCACCGGAGGAGGCTGGGTTGGGGTGCCCAGCCGGGAATGTGGCAGCTTCGCTGTTCTGTCGGCCGATCTTCAGTGCCTGGCTCAGCATCAGCCAGCCGACCAGGCCGGCGCCGAAGACAGCAAAGCCCCAGAAATTGCCCAGCCGCATACCGGCCAATACGAGCAGCCAGAGCAGCGACAGCGGAATGAGGACCTTCCACCCGAGGTCCATCAACTGGTCATAGCGCAGCCGGGGCAGCGTTGCACGGAACCACACGTACATGAAGAGAAAGAGGAAGGTCTTTGCGACGAACCAGAGAATCGGCCAGACCCAGGGGAGGAAGCCGAACACCGGCCCGGACGGTCCACCGAGGAACAGCGTCACCGCGATGGCCGACATCGTGACGGTGTTCATGAACTCCGCCAAAAAGAACAGGGCGAAGCGGATCGAGGAGTACTCCGTGTGGAATCCGCCGACCAGTTCCTGCTCGGCTTCAACGAGGTCGAACGGCGGCCGGTTCAACTCTGCGGTCGCCGCGATCAGGAAGACGAAGAACGGGATGAAAGCGGTCTGCAGGATGTTCCAGCCGGGTAGGAAACCGCCAATCCCCGAACGCGCCTGGTGGTCGACGATCTCACTGACCACCAACGATCCTGAGGCGAGAACGGTGGCGGCCACGGAGAGGGCCAGCGCTGCTTCGTAGCTGACCATTTGGGCCGAGGCGCGAACCGAGCCGAGCAGCGGGTACTTGGAACCCGAGGACCACCCCGCAAGCATCACGCCATAGACCGCAACGGACGACATGGCCAGCAGAAAGAGGATCCCGATCGGCGGATCGGCGAGCTGCAAGCGGGTCTGGTGGCCCGCGATAGTCACGATGCCGCCGAGCGGCACGATGGAGAACGCGAGGAACGCCGGAACGGCGGCGAGGTACGGGGCCAAGCGGAAGACCTTTCGATCCGCTCGGTCCGGGAGCAGATCCTCTTTGAAGAAGAGCTTGATCCCGTCGGCCAGCGACTGCAGCACGCCCCACTTGCCCGCCTTGTCCGGACCAACGCGGTTCTGCATGTCGGAGATGATCTTGCGCTCGAACCACACCATGAAGAGCACGGCGATCAACAGCACGGCGAACGTCAGCACGGCCTTGCCCGCGACAATCAGGAGGACGGTGAAGTCGACGCCGTTCGCGAAGAGGGGGTCGCCACCTGGCGTGGGAGTCACCTGGTTCATGAATTCGACTCCAGCCGCACTTCGACCACGGGAGTCTCGGCGTCGATCAAGTCAGCCGCGTCCTCCCCTGCGTCGGCGATGTTGAAGTACAGATGGGCCGATCCGCGGGCCAGACCAGGATCAGACACGGTCTCTACCTGGAACGTCGTTCGCGCGGAGCGCAGCCGGCCGAGGCCGCCCCCGGCGATGCCGGCTCGCTCCAAGTCGGCGGGGTGGACACGCAACTGAGCGGTCGGCGTCAGAGGGGCCAGCGACGAGGAGTGCCGAACGGTGGTGCCCCGGTCGTAGAGCTTCCGGGTAACCACGAGACGCAGCGAATACGCATCGTCAGGCGCAGTTGGGCTTTGGACGTCCGCCGGAACTCCCAGGCGCTGCGGAGCGGCTTCGTTCGAGACCCGGAACTCGCGCTCTGAGGCGACGTCGTCGGATGAAGCCCATCCCGGGTCGCTGCCCAGCCGGCGGGCCAGTTCGCCGGCGATGATCCAGTCGGCCCAAGCAATGCCGCGCGGCGTGAGCTTCTGACCGAGGGGGGTGACACGGCCTTCGATGTTCGTGGTAGTTCCTGGCCGTTCAGCCCAACCCGCTGCGGGAAGCACGACGTGGGCAGAGGGGGTGGTGGAGTCGGTGACTGTCGCGACCGAAACGATCATGGGAGTGGCGCCGAGGGCGCGGCGGGCCAGGTCGCGGTCCGGGAAGTCTGTCGCCGGGTCAGCGCCGAGCAGGACTAGAACGTGGATTCGACCCTCAGCGGCGTCGCGGAGGATGGCGGTGCAGTCCCGACCCTTCGCACTCGGAACTCGACCCCACCCCTCGGCGTACCACTCGCGTCCCTCGGCCAATGCCGCGCCGCCGGGCAGCACGCCGGGCGCCAGACCGGCTTCGAGCGCGCCCATCACATTGGCGCGGCGCAGCGCGGGCAGGAATTTTGCCCCGGCCACGCCCGACATCAGGCGCAGGATGGTGGCGGCTTGCGTCGCCTCGGACTCGGCGAGGTTGGCTCTTCCGCCCACGACCACGACCGGTCCGCCCTTGGCGGCGTCCGTAGCCAGGCGCACCGCCTCGTCGACAATCGATCCTGAATCCCCAGGACGGTGGCGGACCGATGCCACCGCGTGGGTGGTCAGCCCGGTGGGCGCGGTACCGATCTCGATGATGGGAGTGCCCGCTTGCGCCGCGGCGCGCAGCCGCAGATAGAGCACCGGCAGCTCCTCTTTGAGGTCCGGTGCCATGAGGACGACCGCGCCGGCGTTACAGGCCTCGTCCACGGTGGCGCGCGGCAGGCCGAGCACCAGCTCGGCAGGTAGTCCGTCGCCGAGCTGTGCGTCGACCGAGTCGGTTCCGATGACGCCCTTCGCCAGGCGCGCCCACGCGTAAGCGTCCTCGTTGGCGAGGCGTGCGCCGCCGATGACGGCGACGCTTTCGGGACCGTGCAGGCGGATCGCCTCGGAGATGGCGCTCGACACACGATCGAGCGCGTCGCCCCAAGACGCGGGCGCGCCGGCGATGAGCGGAGTGTCGAAACGCTCCGGACTGTCGGTGGCCTCGAACCCGAAGCGGCCCTTGTCGCAGAGCCATCCTTCGTTCACCGGATGGCTGAACGGCGTCGAGGAGGGCGCCTGGATCACTTCGCCGCCCAGTCCGAGGTTGCGGACGAGCCGGTTGTCGGCGGATTGCACCGCCATGCGGCAGCCGACCGCGCAAGCCGTGCACGTCGTTTCGGTCTGGTCGAGGTCCCACGGACGGGCCCGGAACCGGTACGGCGTCGCCGTGAGCGCGCCGACCGGGCAGATCTGCACCGTGTTGCCGCTGAAGTAGGAGGTGAAGGGACGGCCCGGGAAGGTGGCGACCTCGAGGTGGTCGCCCCTGGATATCAAGTCGATCTGGGGGTCGCCGGCTATTTCGTCGGCGAAACGAGTACAGCGCGCACACTGGATGCAGCGCTCCCGATCGAGAAGTACGAGGCTCGACAACTCGATGGGCTTGGCCCAGTGCCGCTTTTCCTCGACGAAGCGCGTTTCGCCGGGGCCGTGGGCCAGCGTCTGATCTTGGAGGGGGCATTCGCCTCCCTTGTCGCAGACGGGGCAGTCCAGTGGATGGTTGATGAGGAGGAACTCGAGGACGTCCTCCTGCGCGGCACGCGCCGCTTCGGAGGTGTGCTGCGTCGACACCTTCTGACCTTCCATGACCGGCGTGACGCAGGATGCGACGAGCGCCGGGCCGCGCGGCGTCTCGACCTCGACGAGGCACATCCGGCACATGCCGACAGGCTCCATCCGCGGGTGCCAACAGAAACGCGGGATGTAGATGCCGGACCGTTCGGCCGCGGCGATCACCAACTCGCCCGGCTGCGCGGAAACCTCGCGGCCATCGATGGTCACGGGCACGCCGGGCGGCTTGGTCTCCTCCGGCGCGGGAAGGTCCTCCCTCGCCCCGTCGTCGGCGTCGGGGACGGTCGCCGTCATGCGGGCACCGACCCTACGTAAGGACAGCGGCCTTCCTCGACGTGGCGCTCGAAGTCCTCCGGAAACATCTGGATCGCCGAAACGATCGGCATGGGAATCGAAGGGCCGAGCGGACAAATCGTGGTCTGGCTCGGGGGCCACGCAAGTCGCGGGGCGATTCCACGACACACGTCCATGATCGTCTTGACGTCGTCAGCCAGTCCGGCGCCCGTCTCGATCCGGCGCATGGCCTTCTCCAGCCAACTCCCGCCCTCGCGGCAGGGAGTGCACTGGCCGCAGGACTCGTGCGCGTAGAACTTCGTCAGTCGCCATGCGATCCGAACCGGGCAAGCAGAATCGTCGACGGCGACCACCGAGCCCGATCCCAGCATCGTGCCGCCACCGTCCGGGAGGACCCCGACGGCCGTATCGGCGCCCACCTTCGAATACGGGATGTCGAGGTGCTGCGGACCGAACCAGGGCGACGAGGATCCGCCAGGGATGAAGAAGCGCAAGTCCCGCCCGTCGGCAAGGCCTCCACCCAACGAAGGATCGAAAATGAGGTCGCGGAAGGAAGTCTTGTGAAGTTCGATTTCGAAGGTACCGGGATTCCTCACGGGACCTGCGACGCACACCAACCGGGTGCCTGTGGATCCTTCGCCGCCAAGGGCCGCGAACTTCTCGCCTCCGTTCTCCACGATCCACGGAACGTTGGAGAGGGTCTCGAGGTTGTTGACGACAGTCGGCGCTCCGTATAGCCCGATGACCGCCGGATAGTTCGGCGGCTTCAAGCGGGGGAAACCCTTCTTGCCTTCCAGGCTTTCCAGAAGGGCGGTCTCGTCGCCACAGATGTACGCGCCGGCGCCCGGGTGAACCACCAGGTCGATCTGGGTCTTACTTCCGAAGATTCCGGAACCGGCGGCACCGTGCGCGTACGCCTCGTCGACCGCAGCCTGCACTCGTTCGAGCCCCAGGGCGAACTCGCCCCGCAGGTAGACGAACGCAAGCTCCGCGCCCACCGCATAGGCGGTCAGGAGAACGCCTTCGATCAACTGATGTGGATCGCGCTCTGCCAGGAGGTGGTCCTTGAAAGTGCAGGGTTCACCTTCGTCGCCGTTCACGACGACGTATCTCGGGAAGGCGTCACGCAAGAGGCCCCACTTGGCGCCGGCGGGCATGATGAAGCCGCCGCGGCCGAAGAGGTTCGCCGCCTTGACCTCTTCGTGGACCTGCTCGGGGGTCATCGAGGTCACTGCCTTGCGCAGGGTCGCGTAGCCGCCGGTGGCGAGGTACCGCTCGAGTGTGTGGGAGTCGCCGTGCTCGCGGAGGCGGCCCGTCAGGATCGGTGCTGGCATGGTGACGGTCATCGGGCGCGCTTCTTGGGTCGGACGCCCGCGGACGGCGCCCGGGGGTCCTCCGGCGCGGGCGCAGCCACAGGTTCGGGTTTTGCATCACCTGCCGGCGTCGGGACAACAGGCGCCGGTGCCGTCCGCTTTATGCGGGACAAGGTGCCGTGCGGCGGAACATCACTCTGCCGCCGGCCGGCTTCGAGGTCCGCGACCAGGGCATCGAACTCGTTGTTCCCGACGCGGTCGAAGTAGCGGTAGTTCACCTGGAGGCAGGGGGCCTGGTCGCAGTGGGCGAGGCACTCGGCCTCCTCCAGCGAGAAGGCCCCGTCGGCGGTGGTCCCGCCGGATTTGATTCCCAGTCGGCTCTCGGCGTGCTCGAGCAATTCGTAGGCGCCGGCCAGCATGCAGGCCAAGTTCGTGCAGATGGAGATGAGGTGCTTGCCCGTGGGCTCGCGCTTGAACATGGTGTAGAAGGCGGCGGTTCCGAGCACTTCTGCCGGTTCGAGGTCGAGCAACTCACCTATGTGCTCCATCCCGTCCGGTGTCAGCCACCCGTCCTGCTCCTGTGCGAGATGTAACAGGGGAAGCAGCGCCGATCGCTTCTGGGGATACAGGGCGATGGTGGACTTGGCGCGCTCCAACATCTCGCGATTCAGCCGCGGCATTACCGGTCGACCTCGCCCATGACGGGATCGATGCTGGAGATGACCGCGATTGCATCGGCGATAAGGCCGCCGTGGAGCATCGTCGGAAGGGACTGCAGGTTCACGAAAGACGGGCCGCGGATGTGCATGCGGTACGGCTTGGCCGACCCGTCCGAAACGAGGTAGCAGCCGAGCTCTCCGCGCGGTGACTCGACCGCCACGTACACCTCACCCTCGGGAACCTTGAAGCCCTCGGTGAACAACTTGAAGTGGTGGATCAACGCTTCCATCGACTGGTCGATGCGAACGCGAGGCGGAGGCGTGACCTTCTTGTCCTGCACGCGGTAGTCGCCATCGGGCATGCGCTCCACGATCTGGCGGACGAGTTTGATCGACTCACGGATCTCGTTGAGGCGGATGGCGTAGCGATCGAACGTGTCGCCGTACCGACCGGTGACGACATCGAATTCGAGCTCGTCGTAGTGGAGGTATGGCATGTCGCGGCGCAGATCCCACGCCAACCCCGTCGAACGCAGCAGCGGGCCGGTGGCGCCGAGCGCCAGCGCGTCGGCCTGGGAGATCACACCGATCCCTTCGGTGCGATCGCGGAAGATCGGCTGGCCGGTGAGCAGCTCGTCGTACTCGTCGATGCGCGGCGGGAGAATGTCGCAAAGCCGCTCGACGTCGTACTCCCAGTCGTCGGGCAGATCCGCGGCGACGCCGCCAACGCGGATGTAGTTGTGGTTCATGCGGAGCCCTGTCGTCTTCTCGAAGAACGACAGCACTTCTTCGCGCTCGCGCCAGCCGTAGATCATCATCGACAGCGCTCCAAGGTCCATCCCGTTCGTGGCCATGAACAGCAGGTGCGACGCGATGCGGTTGAGCTCGCACATGAGCATGCGAATCCACCGCGCTCGCGCAGGAACCTCGACCCCGAGCAGCTCCTCGGCCGCCAGCGCAAAGACCAACTCGTTGAACAGAGGCGAGAGGTAATCCATGCGGGTGACGTTGGTGCCGCCCTGGACGTAGGTGAGATCCTCAGCCGTCTTTTCCATCCCGGTGTGCAGGTAGCCGATCACCGGCTTGGTACGCAGCACCGTCTCGCCCTGAAGCTCCAGCATCAGGCGCAGCACTCCGTGGGTGGATGGGTGCTGCGGACCCATGTTGATGATCATCCGCTCGTCGTCGGGGTCCTCCGAGATGACCGGCTCGATGGAAATGTCCCCATGGTCGAGAGACGGTCCCTCGGGTAGCCGTAGGACCGCGTCGCCGAGTTCCTGCGCGCCTTCGTCGGTGCGGGCTACGAGATCGGGAGTGGTCATGGTCGAGTCGCCTTGGGGACGCCGGACCGCGCACTGGCCGGAGCCTTGAACTGAATGGGAACCCGCGCCACGGGAAAGTCCTTGCGTAGGGGGTGACCTTCCCAATCGTCGGGCATCAGGATCCGGGTCAGGTCGGGATGCCCCTCGAAACGGACGCCCAGCAGATCGAATGCCTCGCGTTCCATCGCCTCGGCGCCGGGATAGAGATTCGCGATGGAGTCGACGATGGGCTCCTCGCCGGACACCTGCGTGCGGATTCGCACTCTCTTGCGGGCCGACACCGACAGCAGGTTCACCACCACCTCGAATCGCTGCGCCTCGACGCCTTCCGGCAACGCTCGGCCCGGGTGCGCCACATAATCGACCGCGCACAGATCGGCGCACATCTCGAAGCCCTCGTCCTTGAACTTGGAGATCGTGGCCAGGTGATCCGCCGAGTTGCAATGGACTATTTCGACCGCCGCCGTCATCGGGCCGCGGCGGGCAGCTGGATCCCCGCCCCCGCTCCGGAAACGCCGCGGCGCTTGAGGATGTCGCCCGTCTTGATCTGCTCGTGGAGGGTGATGATCGCGTGCAGGAGTGTCTGCGGGCCGGGGGGACAACCGGGCGCGTACACGTCGACCGGCACGATCTGGTCGACACCCTGGACGATGGCGTAGTTGTTGAACATCCCCCCGCTCGACGCACACACGCCCATGGAGATGACCCACTTGGGCTCCATCATCTGGTCGTAGACGTGGCGCAACACGGGAGCCATCTTCTGGCTGACCCGTCCCGCGACGATCATCAGGTCCGCTTGTCGCGGTGAAGCGCGGAAGACCTCCATGCCGAAGCGGCTGATGTCGAAATGGGCCGCGCCGGTGGCCATCATCTCCATGGCACAGCACGCCAGCCCGAACGTGGCCGGCCACACACTGTTCTTGCGCGCCCATTGCACGACGTCCTCGAGGGCGCCGGTCATGAAGTTGTGGTTGAGGCTTTCGAGTCCCATCGTCAGCTGGCCCGGGCCGCGGGCTCGAGCTCGTCGTCGGGCGACGGTCCCCCGTCGAGCGGGATCCGGTTACTCAGTCGCACGACAGTGTTCTCACTGGTGCGCATGAGCCGCTCGGTGAGCGGGCGCGAGACCCGGGCCGGCGCCCAGTCGAGGGCCCCGCGGCTGATGAGCCAAAGGAAGGAGACGAAAACGGCCACCGCGAACACCGCCATCTCAGCCAAGCCGAACAGGCCCAGCTCGGAGAAGATCACCGCCCACGGGAACAGAAAGATGATCTCGATGTCGAAGATGATGAAGATCATCGCCACGAGGAAGAAGCGCACCGGAAAGCGCTCGGCGGGCTCGCGGTCCGGCACGATCCCGCACTCGTAGGGCGCGAGCTTGGCCGCGGTCGCGCGACGAGGTGCCAGTAGGCGGGAGGCGAGGAAACTGATACCGGCGAACAGCGTGGCCAGCACCAACATGGCGAAGACGGGGAGATATTGGACCAAGGGTCCGCCTCAGCTCGCGACGACGGCAGAGCCCGAGCGACCCCCCGCAGCGGGGAGGAGCGCGGTGCCCGCGGCGCGGGCGGCCATGGCTTCCTTGTCGCGTCGGTGCAGGATGCTCAGCAGCACCGCGAAGATCACGCCCGACGAGATGAAGAGCATGAACGGGGGCAGCCGAACGTTTCCGAGGTCCCGCGTCAGAACCACCGAGGTGATCGGCTTCGACGGGTCCCGCTCCGGGGTGGGCGGCGGTGCACCTTCGGGCACCGTCACCTCCTTGACGGGCGCGACCCGAATCACCGCGTGATGCGGCGCGTGCCAGAAGAACAGCTCGCTCTCGCCACCCTTCTCATAGGCGTCGACGAGGATGTAATCGAAGGGATCGTCGAACGGAGCCTCGAAGCGGGCGCCCGAATGCTCCTCCTCTGCGGCGGCGCCGTGAGCCGGCGCGGCTTCGTCAGCCGGAGTCAACACCGCATCGGCGGACGCCTGCGCATCACCCAGGACGGTGCCGCCGACCTCCAGGGGCTTCCAACCTTCCGGGAAGCCGCTCGCCAGAGGTTCGAGCGTCGTCTGTTCCAGAAGGTCGCCGGTGATGACTTCTTGGGGTTCCCAGTGCGGCTGGCGGCCCCGGTTGCCCTGCGCGAAGACCCACCAGACGAGGCCCTGCACGGTCATCCATCCGAAGAAAGCGGTCAGCGCTAGCAGGAAACCGAGCCGGGCGCCGACGTTGGTCGACAGGAGTAGGAACACGCTTCCCGGCAGGATTGCGATGGCGGTGACGACGATGAGAAGCCCGCGGACCGTCGGGTCCCACTCCAGCGCGCTCAGGATCGGCACCAGTTGGCCGGTCAGCAATGCGGTCACAGCGAGCGCTCGTAGTCGACGATGGCCTCGATCTGTTCCTTGGAAAGCATGGTGCCGAAACCGGGCATGCGGCCGGTGCCTTCGCCCCTCTCGCCATAAGCGACCTTGAAGTCGGAGCCTTCGGTCACGAAGTCGACGTGGTCCTCTCGATTCGGAAACTGCCGGGTGGTCACGCCCTGGATCAGGCTCGGGCCGTAGGCCCCGCCACCCGCCAGCTCGGGCTCGCTGTACGAGAAACCCTTGGTGTGGCATCGCGCGCAGTTCGCCTCGAAGAGGCCCTCCCCGTCGGGGCCGTACTGGCCCATCTGTTCGCGCACACGCTTGGCCTGCTCCTCGTCAGTTATCTGCAGGGTCTTGATGTAGGCGAGCAGGTCGGTGACCTGCTGCTCGTTCATCGGGCCTCCACCATCGACACCCCACGCGGGCATCGGGGTGTTCTTGCGCCCGTAAGTGATGATCTCGACAACTTCCTCGTCGGAAAATCGCCTGAGCACATTGTCGAGGGGAGGCGCGGACCAAACCACCTTGCGGGGCAGCGCGTCGGGCTCGTCCTCGCCCGGCAGGATCACGTACGACGCCGCGCCACCCTGGCCGTTGGGACCGTGGCACTTTTCGCATCCGTAGTTTCCGATGTTGTGGCCCCCCTCGGTCGGCCCCGTCGAAAACAGGTGGAAGCCGCGACCGGCTGCCTCTTCGTCGAACGCCGCGATCGCGCCGGACTGCCGGGACGGCTCGTTCAGCCAATAGAGAGGAAGCCCGATGCCGGTGATGATGAGCAGTAGCAATGCCCAGGTGAGCGACTGGTCGAGCCGCCGGCCCTCCATGTCCTCGTCCTCGTAGTACGGCCGGCGGTTGGGCGCGAGCTCGATCTCCGCGCCGGGAGGCTCGCCGCTGCCCTTGATCTGCAGGGCGACGTAGATCAAAAGGCCGACTACGGACAGCGCGACGATCGCGAGGCCGAGTTGCTGTTGGACGGCTCCCACCAGGAGGGGCGCGGCGTTCAGGTGGCTCATGCGCAGAACGGCCCCTCGGCCTCCTGGCCGGTGGTGTTCGTGCCGATCGGTGGCCCCTGGGTGACGAGGCCGGTGTCGACGATGACCTGGCCTCCGTCGATCAGGACCGGGAAGCGGTCCATACCGCGCGGCGCCGGGCCGGCCTTCTTCTCACCGACCTGGTTGTACTTCGATCCGTGGCAAGGACACTCGAACCACTGGGACGACTCGCAGGACGGCACGCGGCAGCCGAGGTGCGGGCACTTCTGGTACAGGGCGTTGATGCCCTGCTTCATGCCTTCGAGCACGCCTCCCGTGTAGAACTTCTCCGCGTCCTTGACAGCGCTCGCGGGGTATTCCGTGAACCAAGTACGCGCTTCGGCAAAGTAGAAGAAGCCGTTGCCGTCGGCGATGCCGGCCTTGATGTCGTCGAGGGAGCCGGCCTTCACCTTCGAGCCGAAGCCGCCCTTGCCCGACGGCCAGAGGAAGGCCAACATCGACCCGCCGAAGCCCGAGAGCGCAAGGCCGAAAGCGCCGACCACACCGCGGTTGAGGAACTGACGGCGGGTGACGCCTAGAGCTTGTTCATCGAGGTAGATCGGTTCGGGCGGTGGCGCGTCATCGGCGGCCACCACCTCGGAACCGCCCCGCCACTCTGCGACCGCGGCGCGCTCGACCTCGCGTCCTGAGCGGGCTGGGCCATCGGCGATGGCATCGGGGACCTCGTCGCTGCGGTCGCGCCGGCGGGTCTCCTTCGACAGCGCGCCGACAGCCGCAGCGCGGTCGCGCCGCGCGGAAGAAGTGAAGAAGAACAGTGCGGCGAGCACAACCAGTCCGGCGAGGGCGAACGTCAGGATCGTATTGGTATCCATCAGAGGTCGAAGATCTCGTGCACGCCCTGTTGCCAGGGGAGGATGAAGTTGAAGCCTTCGCCGCGGAAGAACGACCCGACGATGACGAGGACACCCCAGAACATCAGGAAGATCGTCATCATGGCGATGGCGAACTTGCGGTCCTCGGGCTTGTTCGACGGGTTCTTGTCGACATAGCCCGAGTAGCCGAGGCCGATGAGGGCCACGCCGGGGATCATCACGCCCGCCACCATCGGGTGGAACATCGTCAGCAGCTCCTGGAGGCCGAGGAAGTACCACGGCGCCTTGGACGGGTTGGGCGTGCGGTTGATGTTGGCCATGCCGAGCAGCGGCGCGTTGACGAAGGCCGAGAAGACGAGAAGGAACGCGGTCATGGCCAGCGAGGCCACGAACTCGACGACCAGCAGGTGCGGCCAGGTATGGACCTTGTCGGTGGGTGTGGCCTTCACGTCCTGGATGGACCCGGCCTTGACGACGGTGAGGAGTCGCTGGGTGTGGCCGGCCGGACCGGTGATGCCGGCGGCGGCGGGTGCGGCGGCGACCCCGGCGCCGGGCGTGGCGGCGGGCGCCGCGGTGGTGGCGACGGTGCCGCCGTCCCCTTCCCCTGCGGTCTTGGCCCGGGCCGCCTGGCTACGGGCCAGAAGGTGCGCGGGGATCTTGCCTGCGTCCTCACCCGTTGCGGCGGGCGGGCTGTCGGAGGCCGCGGCAGGCGTCTCGGCCTGAGCCGGCGCAGCGTCGTCGCCCTGGGGCGACGGCGCGGGAGTGGCGCCACCCTGCGACGCCTCGAGCGCGGCGCGCCGCTCGGCGGCCCGCTTCAGCAGATGATCCGGGATCTCGGCCACGCGCGCTCCTCCCTACAGCGGCCCGGACACGCCACCGTCTTTTCTGACCCGCCAGAAGTGGACGGCCATGAAGATGACGATGACGAACGGGAACATCAGGACGTGCAGCACATACCAACGGAGCAGGGTCTCCGTGCCGATCTCGACGCCACCGAGCAGTACGAACCTCACCTGGTTCCCGAACACCGGCGTGTAGCCGATCATGTTCGTGCCCACGGTGACGGCCCACAGCGCCAGCTGGTCCCACGGCAGCAGGTAGCCGGTGAACGACAGCATCAGCGTGAGGAGCAGCAGGATCACGCCGATCACCCAGTTGAACTCCCGAGGCGGCTTGTACGCGCCGTGGTAGAAGACGCGCGCCATGTGCAGGAAGACCGAGATCACCATGAGATGGGCGGCCCATCGGTGCATGTTGCGCACCATCAGGCCGAAGGTGACCGCCGTCTCGAGCGCGGCGATGTCGTCCCATGCCGCGGCCGCCGTCGGCCGGTAGAAGAACATCAGGAAGATGCCGGTGACGGTCAGCATGATGAACAGGAAGAACGAGAGACCGCCGAGGCACAGCGTGTAGCTCACCTTCACCGCGTGGCGCTTCACCTTCACCGGGTGCAGGTGGTACAGAACGCTGTTCATGATGACGTAGGAGCGGTTACGGGGGCTGTCGGTGTAGCCCTTGCGGAAGATCGACCCGGGCCGGAAGACCGAGGTCCAGAACTGCGACCCCTGCAGCTTGTCGACCCGCTCGCCCACCTTCTCCATGGGATTGGGGATGCGACGGCCGCCGTTGCCGTTCGTCTCGTTCGTGATGCGACGCGCCACCCTGCCTCCTAGAACCGCATGCCGTAGGCGTAGCCGTGATTGCTGTCGCGCTGGTGGGCGTCGCCCTCGCGGGGCGCCACGCCGGTGCGCCCCATGATGATCACGCCGGTCGGGCACCGGTCGACGCACAGCGCACAGCGGGTGCAGACGTCCTCGTCGACCACGAAGATCACGTGATCGTCGGGGTCGATGCCGGGCTGGTCGGTGTTGACTGCCGCGGCCACCGCCTCGGGGGAGAGCATGTGGATGCACTTCCAGGGGCAGATGTCGACGCAGCCCTCGCACATGATGCATTCGGACTGGTCGATGTGGAGGAACTGCTTGGGCTTGACCGACTTGGCCAGGCTCTCGGGCGCGACCTCCTGCAGCATGTACTCGCCGCCTGGGAACGGCGGCAGCGGCGGATTGGCGTCGGTCTTGGCCATTACGGGGCGCTCCCCGACGTCTGGCGCATGAGGGGCCGGCCGTAGGCGGAGGTCTCGAGCTCGGGGGCGGCGGCCGCCTTCTTGCCGCGGCGCTGCCACCACAGCCAGGCGACGGCGTGGGCCACGAGGGCCACGCCGTAGATGCCCGTGGCGACGATGTCGCGCAGGACCTCCTTGGGGAAGGCGATACGGCCACGGCCGAAGAACTCGATGCCCTTGCCGAAGAAGAACTCGTCGCGACGCCAGCCCAGCTCGGTGTCGCTGTAGGTGAGCCACTGGTTGGGCACGATCCCGTAGGCGAGCAGCAGGATCGTGAAGACCCAGACGGCGGCGATGAAGGCTTCGCCCCAGGTGAGCGGGGTGCCGGGCGGGCGGCGACGGGCGACCGCGATGCAGACGGCGATCATGACCGCCATGATCAACGTCGCTGCGATCAGCGCTACCACGTCCGGCCACTCCTCTCGACGCTCGTGAATCCGCTCACATAGTACTCCCGGGGGCCGAAAAGGCCACCCCTGACGACGGGTTCTTAGCACCTGTGCCGAGGGTCACCCGTCGGGGTTGCTGCGCCTGCGCCGTGCTCGCGTAGTGTGCCCGGCGTGACCGAGGTTCCCGAACACCTCCTCCAGCGCTCGAGGGAGCGACGGGCCGCGCTCGGCCTGGGCGGCGATGCGCCGGCCGAAGGTTCCAGCGCGGTTCCGGCCACCACCGGTGCGGCCCCCGCCAGCGGGGCCACGGCCGACGCGGCCGAGGCGCCCGTCGCAGCAGCAGTCGCGCCCGAGCCCGTCGTGGTGGTGCCGCCCCGGCCGAGGCCGCCCCGGACCCGGGTCCCGGCCTGGGTGCTTCCGGTGCTGGTCGTCCTGCCGGTGTGGGCGTTCTTCTACATGGGCGCGTTCGGTGAGCGGGAGGCGGCGGCCACGGGGCCGAACGGGGCCCAGCTGTTCGCGACCAACTGCGCCAGCTGCCACGGCGCCACCGGCGGCGGCGGTGCCGGTCCCGCCCTGGCCAAGGGCGAGGCGAAGCTCACGTTCCCGAGCGAGGCCGACCACGTGAAGTGGGTGCACGGAGGGTCGGAGTCCGTCGGCGTCGGCAATCCGTACGGCGATCCGGCGCGGGGGCGTGTGGCCAAGGGCGGCATGCCGGCTTTCGAAGGTGCGCTCACCGACGCCCAGATCGCCGCCATCGTGAAATACGAGCGGGAAGGTCTCTAGCCGCACCGTGGCCCCCACACACGACGTGGTCGTGGTGGGCGGCGGGCCCGGCGGGGCAGCCTGCGCGACGTGGCTGGCCGAAGCCGGCCACGACGTCCTCCTCGTCGAGAAGAAGCACTTCCCGCGGGAGAAGACCTGCGGCGACGGCCTCACGCCGCGTGCGGTCAAACAGCTGCAGGATCTCGGCCTCGGCGACCAGCTGACCGAGCACCACCGCTTCGACGGGCTGCGGTCGATGGCCTTCGGCCGCACCCTGGAGCTGACGTGGCCGTCGCACCCGGATCTCCCGGACCATGGCTACGTCGTCACCCGCCACGACCTCGACCAGATGGTGGCCGAGCGCGCCGTCAAGGCGGGTGCCACGTTGTGGCAGGGCACCGAGGCGCTCTCGCCCGTCGTCGACGGCGGGCTCGTCCGAGGGGCCACGGTCCGACGGGAGGGAGGCGCGCCGCAGGAGGTACGGGGGCGTTATGTCGTCGTGGCCGACGGGTCGCTCTCGCGTTTCGGGCGGTCGCTCGGCACCGGCCGCGACCGCAGCTACCCCCAGGGCATGGCGATCCGCGGCTACTTCACCTCGCCCCGCCACGACGAGCCATGGATCGAGTCCCACCTCGACATCCGCGACAAGGCCGGCAACGTGCTGCCCGGCTACGGCTGGATCTTCCCGGTCGGCGACGGGCGGGTGAACGTCGGCATCGGCCTGCTGTCGACCTTCCACCAGTGGAAGGCGGTCAACACCACCCACTTGCTCGACGCTTTCGTAAATCACGCGCCCGAGTCGTGGGGCATCTCGTGGGACACGTCGTGCAACGAGCCCACGGGCGGGCGTCTGCCGATGGGGTTGTCGGTCGGCCCACGCGTCGGACCGACGTGGCTGGTCATCGGCGACGCCGCCGGCGCCATCAACCCGTTCAACGGCGAAGGCATCGCCTACGCGTACGAAACGGGGCGGATGGCGGCCGAGTCGTTGTCGGAGGCGCTCACCACCGGCAACGGGCTCGCGCTCCAGGACTACGAGCGCCGGTTGGACGACACCTACGGGCTGTATTTCGAGGTGGCGCGGTTGTTCGTCCACATCATCGGCCGGCCCGAGGTCATGCGCGCCCTGGTGTCGACGGGGATGCGGAGCCGCACCCTCATGGAGTGGGTCCTGCGCATCATGGCCAACGTGCTGCGCCCCGACGAGCTCGGCCCGGCCGAAGCCGCCTACAAGGCGGCCGCCGCCCTCGTCCGCATCGCCCCCTGACCGCCCGGCGCCACGGCCGCCCGCGCTTGTGACGGAAATCACGTAGACACGGCGCGCGGCTCGGCCTTGACTCAGTCACATGTTGCGACGACTCGCGTACCTGGTGGTCAAGCGGCGCCGGCTGGTCCTGGTGGGGACCGCGGTCTTCTTCGTGGCGGCGGGGGGTATCGGCGGCGGCGTCGCCGAGCACCTCAGCTCCGGCGGGTTCAACGACCCGGCGGCGCCGTCGAGCGTCGCCAACAAGATCCTCGAGGACACCTTCGGCGCGGGCCAGCCCAACCTGCTCATGGTCGTGACGGCCAAGGGCGGGCGCAAGGTCGACGCGCCGCAGATCGCCGCCGCCGGCAACGAGCTCACCGCCGCGCTCGCCGCGGAGCAGGGCATCGACGGGGCCGCGTCGTACTGGTCGCTCGGGTCGCCCCCACCGCTGCGCAGCACCGACGGGTCTCAGGCGCTGGTGCTGGCGACCATCGGTGGGGACGAGGACGCCGTGCGCGAGGTCGTCGAGAAGATCTCGCCCGAGTACTCGAAGAGCTCCGACCTGCTCGACGTCAAGGTCGGCGGGTTCAGCGAGGTGTTCCGCCAGGTGGGCACCCAGATCGAGAGCGACCTGGCCAAGGCCGAGTCGGTGGCCCTGCCGCTCACGTTGATCCTGCTGGTGCTCGTGTTCGGCAGCGTCGTCGCCGCGTCGCTCCCGCTGGCGGTGGGCGCCATCTCCGTGGTCGGCACCTTCCTCGTGCTCCGCGTCCTGTCGGAGATGACGACGGTCTCGATCTTCGCCCTGAACCTCACGACGGCCATGGGCCTCGGCCTGGCCATCGACTACGCGCTGTTCGTCGTCTCCCGGTACCGCGAGGAGCTGCGCAACGGGCGCACCACCGAGGAGGCCGTCGTACGGTCGGTGGAGACCGCCGGCCGCACCGTGGTGTTCAGCGCCTTCACCGTCGCTGTCTCCCTGGCCGCGCTGCTGGTGTTCCCGCTCGCCTTCCTGCGCTCGTTCGCCTACGCCGGCATCGCCGTGGTGGCTGTTGCTGCGTTGGGAGCCGTGGTGTTCCTGCCCGCGCTCCTGGCCGCGCTCGGGCCGCGCATCGACAAGTGGTCGATGTGGCGGCGGCAGCCCAAGGAGGTCGGCACCGGCATGTGGCACTCGATCGCCATGGCCGTGATGCGCCGGCCGGTGATCATCGGGGCGAGCGTGATCATCGTGCTGCTCCTGCTCGGCGCGCCGTTCCTCGGCATCAAGTTCGCATTGCCCGACGACCGCGTGCTGCCCCCGACAGCCTCGAGCCGGCAGGCCCACGACGCGTTGCGCCTGAACTTCGCCTCCAACGAGGCCCAGGGGCTGTCGGTCGTCGCGCCAGGCGTCGACGCCACAGCCCGCAAGGACGACATCACCCGCTACGCCATCCAGCTGTCCAAGGCGAAGAACGTGGCGCGGGTCGACACCGTGACCGGGTTCTTCGCCGGCGGCGCCCAGGTGCTGCCGCCCATCCCCCTGTCGGCGCGGTTCGCGTCAGAGGGCGGCACGTGGTTTTCGGTGGTCCCGACGACCGAGGCCATGTCGGCCGATGGCGAGCGGGTGGTGAAGGACGTCAGGGCCATCGCCGCGCCCTTCCCGGTGAAGGTGGGTGGCCTTTCGGCCATGCTCGTCGACGCCAAGAAGTCGCTGTTCGGGCGCATGCCCCTGGCGGCGGGCCTGATCGCCCTCGTCACCCTCACGGTGCTGTTCCTCATGACCGGCAGCGTGCTGGTGCCGATCAAGGCCATCGTGCTGAACCTGCTGAGCCTGACCGCCACGTTCGGCGCCATGGTGTGGATCTTCCAGGAGGGTCACCTCTCGAGGTGGCTCGACTTCACCGCCACCGGGGCCATCGACACCACCACGCCCATCCTCATGTTCTGCGTCGCCTTCGGCCTGTCGATGGACTACGAGGTGTTCCTGTTGTCGCGCATCAAGGAGGAGCACGACCTGACCGGTGACAACGTGCGGTCGGTCGCCATCGGGCTCGAGCACACCGGCCGCATCGTGACCGCTGCCGCCGGCCTCCTCGCCGTGGTGTTCCTCGCCTTCGCCACGTCCCAGGTCAGCTTCATCAAGCTGTTCGGTCTCGGCCTGGCCATGGCCGTGGTGATGGACGCCACCATCATCCGCGGCCTGCTCGTGCCGTCGTTCATGCGCCTGGCCGGCGAGGCCAACTGGTGGGCGCCGCCGTTCCTGCGCCGGGTCTACGGCCGGGTGGGGTTCAGCCATGCCGACTCCCCGGAGTCGGCCCCGCCGTTCGTGGCCTCCGAGGTGACGGCCGCCGACGGTGGCGCGACGGCACCGAAGCCTCGCCGCGAACGGCCCCTGCGCGCAGCCGGGAGGTAGTCCACCGCAACGTTCCGGGCCCTCCCGGCGACATGAGGGTGTGATCGCCGCCAAGGTTGGGCCCGTGGCCGAGGACTTCGAGGCGTTCTACCGGTCGCAGCGCGCCGCCCTCGTGCGGCTCGCCCACCTCCTCACCGCCTCGCCGGCCGAGGCCGAGGAGCTGGCCCAGGAGGCGCTGCTCGCCACCCACCAGAGCTGGGACCGGATCGACAACCCGGCCGGCTACGCCCGGCGCGCCCTGGTGAACCAGGTCAGGTCGCTGCAGCGGCGCGCCGTGGTGCGCCGGCGGCGACCGGCGCCCCCACCCCTGCTGCACGCACTACCGGTGGAGTACGACGAGACGTGGGCGGCCATCGGTCGACTGTCGCCGGATCATCGGGCCGTGCTCGTGCTGCGGTACTACGAGGACCTGCTCGTGGAGGACATCGCCGAGCTCATGGGCCGACCCCCCGGCACCATCAAGTCACTGCTGCACCGCGCGCTGAAGCGCCTCGAGGAGGACCTGACATGACCGAGCGCATGGTGGACGAGAGCCTCGTCCGCGACACGTTGCGGGCGGTGGCTGCCGCGACCCCGGTGTCCGAACACACCCCTTCCGCGACGCGGCCTGGGCGACGGCCGCGCCCGCCTCGTCGTGCCGCGCTGGCCGTCGCCGCGTGCGTCGTAGTAGTTGCCGGACTCGCCGCGGTGGCGGCGAGTCGCGGAGAGGGGGGCGACCAGCACGTGCAGGTCACCTCTCCGGCGTCGCCTGCGGTGCCGTCGGGTTACGACGTGGCGACGGCGACACCGGTGTTCTCCGCCGACGGCATGCCCGATGAGGTGGCCGAGGCCTACCTGCGCGCCCGGTTCCCCGACCACCCCGCGCCCGACATCCGGCGCGAGCCGGCGCGCGTCGACGGCGAGCGCGCCACGGTCAATTGGTCCACCGGCGACGACGAGGCGCACCGCATCGCCAAGGGCGAGCTGGTCCTTCGCCGCACCGCCAACCGCTGGGCGGTCATCACGTCGACCACCGGAGAGGTGGACGTCTCGGGCCTCACCTACGACGGAACACGCGTCCGCGGCGTGGTCCGGTCGACGAGCGACAACAGCCTGTTCGCCGACGTGCTCGACTGGAAAGGCGACCCGGTCCGCGGCGCGCCGCGGCCCGAGGGCCAGCCGGGAGCCGCCTACCGCTACGGCACGGCGGCCGGGCCCGCGAAGCAGTCACTCGAGATCGACGTGCCTGCCCCGTCCCAGCCCGCAGTGGTGCGGGTGTACCTGGTCGGCGGCACGATCCTGTCGGTGTCCGAGCTGCGGTTCGAGCCGCCTCCGCTGGCCGCGCACGCCGACACCGACGGATGCATGCACGCCAACGTGACCGAAAAGAAGGACCCCACCGACGACGTCGTCCTGCGCCGCTGCCTGGCGGCGCTACGCGGCACGATCGTGGCCAGCGGCACGGTGGCCGACCGTGCCTGGGAGCTGGTGTCCAGCGAGGAGCCCGCCGGCCACTGGATGAGTCTCCGCGCCAGGGACCTCGTCGGAACGTACCGTCTGCAGCCTGGCAGCGGTCTGCGGGGCACGGACGCCAAGACGTCGCCGTTCCTCGAGCTCGGCGCCTGCTGTGCGGCGGGCGACTCGATCATCGTCGTGGGCGCGGTGCACCCCGACGTCAGGACGGTGCGCTTCGCCCTGCGCGACGGGAACCTCGACATCGCCACCCGCCAGGCCGAGGGCCTCTCCTACGCCGTCGCCGTGATGCCACAGAAGGTCCAGGCCGAGGGCGACGTGGCGGTGTCGGTGCAGTACGCCGACGGCACGTGGTCCGGAACCGTCACCCGCTTGTCCCTCGCCGTTCTCGGAGGCTGAACCGTCGACCGACCTGCCACACTCGGCGGGTGCGACGGGGACGCGGGAGGGCCGTGCTGATGGCTGCGTCGGTGGCCTTCGCCGGCATCACGTCGGTGGGCGCGCCCGATGCACGATCGATCCCGCTGCTGCCAGAGCCGTTCGACGAAGCCCTACCGTGCACGCTCGCCTCGTTCGTTCCGGCTGCAGCCAACGTCCCGATCGTGGATGACGGGGATCCGATCACGATCGGTGTCTTCCTCGTGCTCGACCGCGGCATCGGTGAGGACCGGGGCCGGGAGGCCATCGAAGTGGCGCGGCGCGCCTATCAGCCCCTCGGCCTGGCCCTCGAGGTGACCGGGGTGCGGGAAGTGGAGCTCGAGGGTACCGACTCGTCCTCACTGCTCGAGCAGACGGCCGCACTGTTCCCCGAGCGGTCGCGGCCGGTCGGATCCGACGCCGTGGTCACGTTCACGTCGGTGAACATGACCAACCTCACGGGGAGCTCGGTCGCGGGCCAGGCCGCCTGCGTCGGCGGCATCCGGTACCCGACCGAGGCGTTCGTGGTCTCCGAGGTGAAGGACGACCGGGGGTACGACTACTCCCTCGTGACGATGTCGGGCCAGAAGACGGCGAAGATCGTCGCCCACGAGCTGGCCCACCTCCTCGGCGCCCACCACCAGTACGCCAACTGCGCCGAGGGTGCGCCCAGCGAGATGGATCGCAACGAGGCTTCACCCTGCACCCTGATGTTCAACGACGTCGGACTTCTGTCACTGGCGTTCGGGACGCTGGAAGGCACTGTCGCCCGCGGCTACGCCAGCGAGTACGCCCGTCCCTAGAGGGCGGCGGCGGCCTCGGCCACGGCGGTGACCGTCGTGTCGATGTCGGCGTCGGTGTGGGAGAGGCTCGGGAAGAGCGCCTCGTAGGCCCCCGGCGCGAACGCCACTCCGCGCCCGAGCAGTCCGTGGAAGAACGGGGCGTAACGCCCGTTGCCGTTCACCGCCTTGGCCTGGTCGTAGTCGGCGACGTCACCGCCGCCGAGGAACACTCCGACGAGGGTCGCCACGCGCGGCACCGTGGCGGCCACGCCGGCGTCGGCCAACGCCTTGGCCAGACCGTCGGCCAGCGCGACGGCGCGGCCCTCGAGGTCGACATAGGAGCTGGCGTCGAGCTCGGCCAACACGGCGAGGCCGGCCGCGGTGGCCAACGGGTTCCCCGCCAGCGTGCCCGCCTGGTACACCGGCCCGTCGGGCGCCAGGACGGCCATGAGGTCGCGGCGCCCGCCGACGGCGGCCAGAGGGAGCCCGCCCCCGAGCACCTTGCCGAAGCACCACAGGTCGGGCGCGACGCCGTACAGCTCGGTGGCACCGCCGACCGAGACGCGGAACCCGGTGATGACCTCGTCGAACACGAGCAGCGCGCCGACACGGTCGCACTCGGCGCGCAGCCCGGCGAGGAAACCGGGCGCGGGGGCGACGAGTCCCATGTTGGCGGCCACGGGCTCCACGACCACGCACGCAGTGGCGGCCGGCAGAGACGGCACCACGTTGTACGGGAGCACGAGGGTGTCGGCGACGGCGGCGGCGGGCACCCCGGCCGAGCCGGGGAGGCCCAGCGTGGCCACGCCACTACCCCCGGCGGCCAGCAGCGCGTCGGAGTGACCGTGGTAGCAGCCGGCGAACTTGGCGACGATGTCGCGCCCGGTCGCGCCACGCGCCAGCCGCACGGCGGTCATGACCGCCTCGGTGCCGCTCGACACGAGCCGCACCTGCTCACATCCCGGCACGCGCGCGATCACCGCCTCGGCCAGCAGCACCTCGCCCTCGGTCGGCGCGCCGTAACTCGTCCCTCGCGCCGCGGCGCTCTGCACCGCCTCGACGACGCGCGGGTGGGCGTGGCCGAGGATCGACGCGCCGTAGGACTGCACGAAGTCGACGTAGCGGTTGCCCTCGACATCCCAGACGTAGGCGCCCTCGGCGCGGGCCACGAAGTACGGCGTGCCGCCGACCGAGCCGAAGGCCCGCACCGGCGAGCTCACGCCGCCGGGAGTGACGGCGCGGGCGCGGGTGAACAGCTCGTCGTTGGTCAACTCGTCCGCTCTCGGCCTGCGGCCGGGCCGCTAGGGCCCCGCTCGCTCTGCTCGCTCACGCGGAGAAGAGCTCGGCGACCTCGCGGGCGAGGTAGGTGAGGATGACGTCGGCGCCGGCCCGCTTGACGGCGGTGAGGTGCTCGAGGGCCACGGCCGTGCCGTCGATCCATCCCCGTTCGGCGGCGGCCTTGAGCATGGCGTACTCGCCACTCACGTGATACGCCGCCACCGGCAGGTCGAACTCGGCGCGCACGGCGGCGATGACGTCGAGGTAGGCGAGTGCGGGCTTCACCATGACGATGTCGGCACCCTCGTCGACGTCGAGAGAAACCTCCTCCATGGCCTCGCGCATGTTGCGCGGGTCCTGTTGGTACGCGCGGCGGTCGCCGCCTCCGGCGATGGTCACGTCGACGGCGTCGCGGAAAGGACCGTAGAGCGCGGAGGCGTACTTGGCGGCGTAGGCCATGATCGCCGTCGTGGCGTGACCGGCCCCGTCGAGCGCATCACGGATGGCGGCGACCTGGCCGTCCATCATCCCCGACGGGGCGACGATGTCGGCGCCGGCCGCGGCCTGGGCCACCGCCGTCAGCCCGTACAGCTCGAGGGTCGCATCGTTGTCGACCTCGCCGCCGGCGGTGAGCACGCCGCAGTGGCCGTGGTCGGTGTACTCGTCGAGGCAGAGGTCGGCCATCAGGACGAGCTCGTCACCGAGCGAGGAGCGCACGGCGTCGAGGGCCTGCTGGACGATGCCGCCCCGATGCCACGCCTGGGAACCGGTCTCGTCCTTGGTCTCGGGGATGCCGAACAGGATGATGCCCGGGACCCCGACAGATGCCAGGTGCTTGGCCTCGGCCACGAGCGAGTCGAGCGTGTGCTGCACCACTCCGGGCAGCGATGAGATCGCCGCCGGCTCGCGGATGCCCTCGCGCACGAAGAGCGGCGCGATCAGGTCGTCAGCCGACAGCCTCGTCTCCGCCACCATCCGGCGCAGGGCCGGCGTCCGGCGCAGCCGCCGCATCCTCCGCTCGGGAAAGCTCACCACCGGAGTCTACGGGCGCGTCGGGAACGGCCTCCTGCGGCGGCGGCGGCGGTGGTGCCGGTGGGGCGAGGGCGGCGGCGACGGCGTCGGCCAGGGCATCGGGCGTGGCCTCACGCGCCAACGCCGCGACCTCGAAGCCGGCGGCGCGCGCCGCCTCGGCCGTCGTGGCGCCGATGCACACGGCGAGGGGGAGCGGCGGCGCCGACGGGACAGCCGCGTGCCACGACTCGACCGCCGACGGGGACGTGAACGTGACGACGTCAGATGCGAGCGCGGCGTCGAGCGATGTGCGATCCGGTCGCACCGCCACGGTGCGGTAGGCCTCGGCCACGGTGACCTCCCAGCCGGCGGCGCGCAGGAGGCGCGCCAGCTCGGGCCGGGCCCGACCCGCCTGCGGGAGCAGGACGGTGCCGGGGCGCGGAACCGCCGTCGTCAGCGCCTCCCCCAACGAGACGGCGTCGGCGCGGGGTGCGACCAGGTCGGGGACCACACCGATCAGCTGGAGCGCCTTCGCCGTTGCCGGGCCCACGGCGGCCACGCGCGCCGGGCCGAAGGCGCGCACGTCGTGCACCGCGCCGCGCACGGCGATCACGCCCTGCGCCGAGGTGAACACCACCCAGTCGTAGGTGGCCAGTCGGGCGACGGCCGCCGCGAGCCCCCGGCCGGCGTCCTCGGGGCCGGCGGTGGCAATGAGCGGCAGCTCGACGACCGCCGCACCCCTGGCGCGCAGTGCGGTCGACAACAGGGCGGCGCGCTCCCGTTCGCGGGTCACGACGACGCGGCGGCCGAGCAACGGGCGGCGCTCGAACCACCCGAGGTCGAGTCCGGCCACGGCGCCGATGACGATCGTCACCGGCGGCTCGAGCTCGACGGTGGCGAGGCCGGCGAGGTCGGTGCGCACCGTCTGCTGCTCGGGGCGTGTTCCCCACCGGGTGGCGACGACCGGGGTGTCCTCGGCCAGACCGCCGAGCATCAGGCGCTTGGCGATCATGGCCCGGTGCGCCACCCCCATGAGCACCACGATGGTGCCCCCGGCGGCGGCCAGCGCCTCCCAGTTGGTGTCGACCTCGACCTCCTGGCGACTGTGGCCGGTGACGACGGTGAACGACGCCGACCGGCCCCGGTGGGTGACGGGGACACCGGCATAGGCCGGCACGGCGAGGGCCGAGCTGATGCCGGGGACCACCTCGAAGGCGACGCCCGCCGCCAGCAGGGCCTCGGCCTCCTCACCGCCGCGGCCGAAGACGAACGGGTCGCCGCCCTTCAGGCGCACCACGGACTGGCCGGCCCGACCGCGCTCGACGAGCAGCGCGTTGATCTCCTCCTGCCGCAGCGGACCGCCCGGGTCCTTGCCGACGTAGATGCGCTCGGCCGACGGCGGCGCCAGGTCGAGCAGGGACGCCTCGGCCAGGCGGTCATGGACGACGACGTCGGCGATGGCCAGGACCTCGGTGGCGCGAACGGTGAGCAGACCAGGGTCGCCGGGCCCGGCGCCGATGAGGTACACGGTCATCGCCGTGTCCTAGGGCGAGGCCTCGGCCTCGTCCAGCAGCGCCCGGCCCCCGCCCTGGTCGAGCAGCCGTTCGAGCACGACAGCCCCGAGGGCGACGGGATCGTCACCGGTGTCGGTGACGCGCAGCACGACGCGCCCGTCGGGCGAGGCCAGCAGGCCGGTGAGACGCAGGCGGCCGTCGCCGGCGTCGACGGCGTGGGCGCCGACGGGGAGGTCGCATCCGCCACCGAGACCGGCGAGGAAGGCGCGCTCGGCCTCGACGGCGCGGCGGGTGGGCCGATGATCGATGGCGCCGAGGCGGGCGCGCGTCGCCTCGTCGTCGGACCGGCACTCGACGGCCAGCGCACCCTGGCCGACCTGGGGCACGAGCACCGACGGGTCGAGGATCTCGGTGGCCCGGTGCGACAACCCGAGCCGCTCGAGGGCCGCAGCGGCCACGAAGATGGCCGAGAAGCCGGCCGCCTTCTCCAGGCGGGTGGCGATGTTGCCGCGCAGCGGCCCGAAGCTCAGGTCGGGGCGCAACCCGGCCAGCTGGGCGCGCCGGCGCACCGATCCGGTACCGACGATGGCGCCGGCGGCGAGCCCGTCGAGGGTCGAGCCGACCAGCGCGTCGCGCGCGTCCCCGCGTTCCGGGAAGGCCCCGATCACCAGACCCGGCGTGGCGGTCGACTGCAGGTCCTTGGCCGAGTGCACGGCGATGTCGGCCCGGCCGTCGAGCAGCGCGTCCTGCACCTCCTTCACGAACACGCCTTGGCCGCCCATCTGCTCGATGGGGCGCTCGCGGTCGCGGTCGCCGGCCGTGGTGATGACGACCGGCTCGACGTCGTCGCCGAGCAGGGCCGCCACGTGCCCGGTCTGCCACAGCGCGAGCTCGCTGCCGCGCGTCGCGGCGCGCAACACAGCTACAACTCGAAGAGGTCGCGCAGGGCCTCGGCCAGGCGCTCGCCCTTCGGCGTGCCGGCGGCGTCCTTCACCGACACCGTGGGCTGGTGCAGCAGCTTGGCGACGAGACCGCGGGTGAGGGCCTCGACGGCCTCGACCTGAGCCTCGGTGAGAGACCCCAACCGGCTGCGGAAGCGCGCCATCTCGGCGGCCCGCAGGCCCTCGGCGTGGTCGCGCAGCGCAGCGATGAGCGGCGCGGCCTGGCGAGCGGTCACGCCGGCGCTGTAGCGCTCGACCTCGGCGTCGACGATGACCTGCACCTTGGCCGTCTCCTGGCGGCGGCCGTCGACGGCGGCCTCGGCGTAGGCGGTGATGTCGTCCATGTCGAGCAGCGTCACGCCGTCGAGCTCGCCTACGGCCGGCTCCACGTCGCGGGGGACGGCGAGATCGACGATGAGCAACGGTCGGCCGGCGCGGGCCGGCAGGACCGCGGCCAGCTGGGCGGCCTCGACCAGCGTCGCCGGGGAGCCGGTGGAGGTGAGCACGAGGTCGACCTCGGCCAGCGCGCCGGCCAACCCGTCGAGGGCGATGGCGTGACCACCGGCGCGGGCGGCCAGGGCTTCGGCGGTGGAAGGGGTGCGGTTGGCGACGATGAGCTCGCCGACCCGTCGTCCCGACAGGGCCACGGCCATGCCCTCGCCCATGTCGCCGGCACCGAGCACGAGCACCTTGCGGTCGGCCAGGTCGCCGAGCCGCTCGGCGGCCAGGGCGACGGCGGCCTGCGACAGCGACGTCGTGCCGCGCGCGATGCCGGTCTCGGAACGGGCCCGCTTGCCGACCTCGACGGCGTGGCGGAACAGGTGGCCGAGCGCAGACCCCGCGGCCCCCTCCTGCCGCGCCGTCTCCCAGGCGTCACGCACCTGGCCGAGCACCTCGCCCTCGCCGAGCACGGCCGAGTCGAGGCCGGACGCCACCTTGAACAGGTGGGCGACGGCGGCGTCGTCGTAATAGGAGTAGAGGTGGTCGCCGAAGTCCTCGGGCGGGCAGGCACTCAGCAGCGAGAGGAAGTTGCGGACGTCCGACACGGCCCCGTGGAAGCGCTCGGCCACCAGGTACACCTCGGTGCGCCAGCACGTGGAGAGCAGCACGGCCTCGGAGATGTTGTCGCGCGACGACAGGTCGGCCAGTGCCTTGGGCACATCGACGGTGGGAACGGCCATGCGCTCGAGGAGCTCGAGCGGCACGGTGCGCTGGTTCAGCCCTACGACGACGACAGACACGCCTGCAGGCGCTCCCTTGCTCGGTCGACCCGGCCGGACCGGATCA
>DATLBX010000149.1:0-14069 GCA_035526705.1 Acidimicrobiales bacterium
CCTGGTTTTGGGGATGCCGCTCGCCGTTGCCTCGCCCCTGGTTCGAGCCCCGCAGGCCGGCAACCCCGGTTCCGAGCTCGCCTCTTCGGCTCCGGAGCCCATGGCCTCGGTCGAGGAAACGCTCGAGGGCTACGAGGCGGCAACCCCCACCATCCCCCTGCCCGATTTCGACTCGATCGACATCCGCGAGAGTGAGCCGGCGAACGGCGCGACTCCCGTCACCACCATCGTCAACGATCCCCGCTGCGGGGCCGGCTTCACCTCCTCGGCACTCGCGGGACAGGACTTCTTTGCCTGCTTCCACAACGCACTCGACCCGCTGCCCGACCTCGAGGTCAACCGGGCGCAGGCCGCCTCCAAGGCGCCCGTCTGCCTCGGCAACGGGGTCAACGGTCCGAGGATTCAGCTCATCTACATGTACGTCGAGGGCCAGCCCAATCGCGCTGCCCAGGTCGTCCCGCGCATCGTCAACGAGTTCGTGCCCCGCATGGAAGGCATGTTCCGCGAGACCTCGAAGTTCCAGGGCCGGGAGATCGGGATGCGCCTCCACATGCCGGGCTGCAAGCTCCAGGTCGACACGGTCCAAATCAGCGAGGCCAACGGCGAGCCGGACGACCCGTTCGCGATGGCCGGGCGGATAACCAACCGGCTGGTCGAGGCGGGCTACGACTCGAGCGATCGCAAGTACATCACCTGGTTCGACGGCGGCAACAAGGGCGCCTGCGGGATTGCGCCGTCCTACACCGCACTCGTCGGCGAGGTGACGGACAACGCCGTGACCGGGAACATCTCGAACGTCGGATGGCAGCCGGTGATGATCGCCGGCGAGACCGCAATCATCTTCCGCTGGGGCTTCCCCCTGCTCGGTGAGCCCGCGCCGCAGTACCCCGGCGCGCCGCCGCCGCCGGAGTGCTGGGGCCGCGGCGGCTCCGGGGCACGCACCGAGCTCCACGAACTGACCCACAACCTCGGTGCCGTGAACCTGTCCGCGCCGAACTCGAACGGCTTCGGCCACTGCACCGACGACCACGACCTGATGTGTTACGGCGAGCGGGGCGTCTCCACGGTCCCCCGTTGCGCCACCCCGGTCGAGCAACTCGACTGCGGATCCGACGACTACTTCAACGCCAGGCCGTCGGCCGGCAGCTATCTCTCCACCCACTGGAACACCGCGAACTCGCGATTCCTGGGTGAGGCGATCGTCCACGACGCCGTGCCGGTGGAGATCCCCCGCCCGTAACCTGGGCGGGTGACCCCGCCCGAATACGGCACGGAGCCGGTCGACCGCCTCCCGTTCGGGTCCGAGGAGAAGTCTCAGCGCTACGCCACCGAGCGCTACCGCGGCGCGGAGGGCCTGAACTGGTATCAGGCAGACCCCGCGCTGCGGGCCGTCCTGCAACGGCGGCTGACGCCTGAGGAGCTGGCTTGGGCCGAGCCGAGGCTCGACCACCTGGGTGCGTTGTGCGGCGGGCCGATTACCCGCCGAGCCGACGAGACCGACCGCAACCCTCCGCGGCTGGAGCGCTACGACCGTTGGGGCCATGACGTAAGCCGCGTCGTCATACCGGAGAGCGTTCTCGCCACCCGTCGGGACCTCTACGACGCCGGCTTCGAACGACCCGACGTGTTGCGCGACGCGCAGGCGAGCGGCCTGCGAACGACGCACTTCGTCGCCGCATCGCAGTATCTGTTGGACCAGGCCGACATCGGGATGATGTGCGCGCTGGGAACCGGCGGGGAGATGGTCGCCCGCCTCGTCGCGGAGTACGCGCCTCCCGATGTGCGCGATCACGTCACAAGCAGGTTCACGTCGGGAGAATGGTGGGGTTCCACAGCCCAGCTGCTCACCGAGCGGACCGGGGGCTCGGACCTGGCGCAGATCGAAACGACCGCGACCCGAGCCGGCGATGCCTGGCTGCTGAACGGCTTCAAATGGTTCGCCTCGAACGCCGACGGGCAGGCGTGGGTCGTATTGGCCAAGCCGGAGGGCGCGCCCGACGGTCTCCGCGGGGTGTGCAGCTTCCTCGTGTTGCGGGAGCGACGAGACGGCAGCCGCAATGGCATCCGAATTCGCCGACTCAAGGACAAACTCGGCACGAAGGCGGTCGCTTCGGCCGAGGTCGAGCTCTGCGACGCGGAGGCCTTCCTTCTTGCCCCGACCCCCACGGACGCGGAGGGTCGAGCCGGCGATGGCCGGGGGTTGAGTCGGATGATGGAGCTCACCAACGGTGCCCGCCTCGGCATCGCCATGATGGGTCTCGGTTGCGCACGGCGCGCCTTCGTCGAAGCCGCCTGTTACGCGCGAACTCGTCCCGCGTTCGGCGCGCCGCTGGCCGACCACCCGCTCATGCGGCGCAAGCTCGTGGAGATGGCAGGCGACGTGCAGGCGGCCATGGCGCTGGTGTTCGACGGTTACTCCATGTCTTCGTCGACCGGGCACCCCGACCCGGCCGCAGCGGAGCGCGGCTCCCCACCCGCGCCCCCCGGATCAGGCGGGCGGCTCCGTCTCGGCGCCCCGCTCGCCAAGCTGATGGCGGCGCGTCTCGGCGTGACGGCCGCCAGCGACGCCGTCGAGATTCACGGCGGCAATGGCTATGTCGAGACCTGGCCGGTCGCCCGCATCCTGCGCGACGCCCAGGTGAACACCATCTGGGAGGGCGCCGACAACATCCTGTGCCTCGACGTCAGGCGCGCCATCGAGCGTGAAGAAGCGCACCTACCTCTGCTGGAACGGATCGAGAAGGCGGCTTCGTCGGCCAGCGGCCACCCGGGTGCGGAGCCGCTATCCGGCGTGATCGCTCAGACCGAGGCGGCGGTGGGCGCGTGGATCCGGCTCAACAGCACCGACCGTCCGACGGCGGAGGCGCGCCTCTTCCCGCTCTCCCAGCTCCTGTCGCGCGTTTACGCCGCGGCATTGCTCTGGGAGCAGGCCGCGTGGGAGGCCGAGACACTTGGCGAGACGGCTCGCCTGGCCGTGGCAGACCTATGGACCAGGCGCCGGATTCTCGACCGGGGTCCGCTCGGGGAGCTCGAGGACACCGACCCGGTAGAGCTGAACCGGTTCGACGACTTGATGGACGCCACCCTGCTCGGCGCCCGCGGGGCCTAACATCGGGGCACCAGCCCCGCCCCGCAGCGCCGCGGCGGCCCCCACCAGGAGGAAAGCATGAAGAACCGTGTCCTGCGAGCTCTGTTGCTCGGCACCGCCATCGGCGGTCTCGTAATCGGAGCCCTACCGGCCCAGGCCGCCACGGTGAGCTGGACCGACGACAAGGACGACGCCGTGGGTGCAGGCCTGCCCAACGAGCCCGGCTACGACATCCAGACCGTCAAGCTCAGCAACGACGGAGGGAATTTCACGTGGGAGCTCGGGGTCCCGGGCCTTGCCGACGGAACGCCCATGCTCAGCACTGGCTACAACTTCCGCATGAATTTCACCCACGGCGAAACGGCCTTCCGTTTCGCGATCTCCGAGAACATCCTCGGGGAGCAGACCTTCAGCCTGGCCCCCACCACCGGCGCGACCCCGGTGCCGCCTGCCGCGCTCGAATGCGAGAAGTGCGAGGGCAAGATCGACCGGGAGGCCAAGAAGGTCGTCTTCACCGCTCCGCTTGCGTCTCTCGACAAGGCGTTCAAGTCCGTCGAGGCACCAGGAGTTGCGGGCCAGGAGTGGACCGCGCTCTCCGTCGTCTCGAACCGGCCGTTCGGCATTCCGAACCCCGGCGGCGCCCTCCCCGTCACCGGAGTAGTTCAGGAGTCCGACGAAGCGCTGCCGCCCGAAGGCACCACCTTCACTTTCTGACCGAAGGGGTTCGCCGCCCCCGCCCCCGGGGTAACTCCAGAGAATGTCGGTGGTGGGACGGGTTGCGGAGCAGGTAGTCGAGGACGTCGAAGACGTCATAGAGACGGTCGCTCAGAAGGCGGCGCGAGAGGCAGAGGCGTACCGCGGCGCCGAGCCGCGGCCGCTGGGTGCCCTGCTCGGGATTATCGGCGCCTACCTGACCTTTGTGGCCGCCGGAGCCACCTTGGTGTCGCGAAAGGGCCGGTGGCCCAAGCGCCTTCGGCTCGACGACCTGGCGCTCGGCGTTGTCGCCACCCACAAGCTCAGCCTGGTCCTCGCCCGCGACACCATCACCAGCCCGGTCCGCGCCCCCTTCACCCGATTCGAAGGCCCGGCGGGGGAAGGACGGCTGAAGGAAGAGGTGCGGGGTACGGGCTGGCGCAAGGCCCTCGGCGAACTGCTCACCTGTCCTTTCTGCTTGTCGCAGTGGGTCGCGACGCTCTGGGCATTCGGGTTCCTTCTGTTCCCGCGGCCGACGCGCATGGCCGCCGCGATCCTCACGACCACCACCGGGGCGAGTTGGCTCCACCGACTGGACGGCAAGCTCACCGGCTAGCCCCCGGCAACTCTGCCGACGCCGCAATAGCGTTGGCCCCTTGACTGCGACTCCGACGAGGTCCACCGAGGCCAAGCGGGTGCTTGATGACCTCGAGGAGAGGGGCTACGCCGTCGTCGAAGGCCTTCTCTCGCGCGACGAAGCGGCCGCGAAACGCGCCGAGCTCACCGCCGTCCTCGATCGCACCCCTACCGGAAGGAACGAATTCGAGGGCTACAACACCCGGCGCGTGTACGCGCTGTTCGCCAAGACGCGCGTGTTCGACGAGGCGGCCACGCATCCCCTCGTCCAGGAGGTGGCCGAGACGCTGCTTGGTCCCCATCAGCTGTCGGCCCCGACTGGAATCGAGATCGGGCCCGGCGAGCCGGCCCAGATTCTCCACCGCGATGACTCCATCTATCCGCTCACCGAACCGCACCCCGAGGTGGTGCTCAACACCATGTGGGCCCTCGACGACTTCACCAAGTCGAACGGGGCGACGCGCATTGTTCCCGGCAGTCACCAATGGGAGACCGGCCGCTGGCCCGGCGAGGCCGACGAGGTGATCCAGGCGGAGATGCCCGCGGGCTCGGTGATCTTCTACGTGGGCCATCTCTTCCACGGAGGTGGCGCGAACCAGACCGACCGCCCTCGGCTCGGCGTGATTCTCGAGTACGCGGCGTCATGGCTTCGAGCGCAGGAGACCCACCTCCTGGCGGTCCCCCAGGAGCTGGCGCGCACTCTGCCCGAGCGGCTGCAGGAGCTGCTCGGCTACAACATTTATCCGCCCTTCGTCGGCTACGTCGACGGCCGCCACCCCCGGAGAGTCCTGGAGCAATAGGCCCGAAGTCCTGTCACCGACAGGACGTATGGTCGAACCGATGGGCGGCGAAGCGACCACGACGACGGTGCCTCACGGCCGGGCCGTTGCGGAGGCGGTCCGTGACGTGATTCGCCAGGTCAAGGCGGACGATCCGATGGCTCCGGTCACCGTGGCCGTTCACAGTGCCTGGGCCGGCCTCTCCCTGCGCCGGCTCCTCGCGTCGGGATCGCTCGGGCCGGTGGCGGGGGCGCGGCCAGGTCTGGTCAACGTGTCGTTCATAACCATCGCCCGTGTCGCCGAGTTGCTCGGCGCCCCCACGTTGGCGCGGGCCGGACGGCGTCCCCTGCCGGCCGCGGTGCGGACCGAGGCGGTGCGCGGTGCCCTGCAAGCCGAGCCGGGCATGTTCTCCCACGCGGCTCGGCACCCGTCGACTGTGTTGGCGCTCGACCGGACGTACGAGGAGCTCCGGCGCTGCCCCGACGCCGCGGTGGACGCTCTCATCGCGGCAGGCCAGCGGGCCGCAGAGGTCGTCCGCATCTGTCGGAGCGCGCGGGCCCGTCTCGCCGGTTGGTACGACGAGACAGATCTCGCGGAAGCGGCCGTAGCAGCGCTCGAGTCCGGTGGGGCAACAGCGGCCGTAGCCGAGCTCGGTCACGTAGTGGCCGCGGGACTCGAACCGCTACCCCCGGCGCTGTTTCGAATGGTCGCAGGATTGTCCGAGCTTCAGCCGCAGGCACCCACCGTCATCGCTACGGCCGAGGGTCCGGCGGACAATCCCGCGGCACAAGCCACCGCAGTGATCACATGCCCCGACCCGGACGAGGAAGTGCGTGCCGTGGTCCGGCGTATCGCGGGGCAGATCGACGCAGGAGTAGCGCTGCACCGGATGGCGATCCTGTATCCGAACGAGTCCTACGCGCAGGTGATCCACCAACAACTGGCCGGAGCGGGCCTGCCGTTCAGCGGGCCGGGCATTCGCCGGCTCAGCGACACTCCGGCCGGCGCCGCGCTGGCCGGCCTGTTGGAGATGGCCGAAGGCGATCTTCGCCGCAACGAGGTAATGGACTGGCTCGCGTCCGCCCCGATCCTCGACACCGACGGGCAGCTCGTGCCGAGTACCGCGTGGGACCGCGTTTCGAAGGTGGCAGGTGTCGTCGGTGGGATGGAGCAATGGGACGCCCGCCTCGAAGCCTTCGCCTCCGCCTCCATGCAGCGCGCCGACGAGTTCGAGGGCGGCGGCGAAGGCGGCGAAGAGTGGAAGGCGGCCGCGGCACGCCGGGATGCGGAGTTGGCCGCAGGCCTCCGAACGTTCGTCAGCGAGCTGATCGAGAGGCTCACCGTCGGCCTGCCGGGCGATGCTCCCTGGAGCGACTGGTGCGCCTGGGCCTGCGCCACCCTCGAGCGTTACCTCGGTAGCGCCTTCAAGCACGGTGCATGGCCCGACAGCGAGCAAGAGGCGTTCGTTTCGGTACTCGAAGCGCTCCAGTCACTCGTCGCGCTGGATGAGCTCGGGCATTCCGCCGACATCTCGGCCTTCCGTTCTGCCGCGGCTCAGGCCCTGCAGTCCCCCGCGGGGCGCGTCGGTCGCTTCGGCGATGGCGTGCTCGTGGGGCCGCTCCACCAGGGGCGTGGTCTGGACCTCGACGCCGTATGGGTCGTCGGGATGAGCGAGGGCTACATGCCCGGAACAGGCGGCGCGGGCGGCGTCGTGCTGGAGGAGGACCGCGCCTCTGCGCTCGAGGCAGCACCGCCCCCGGCCGGCACCCGCACCCTCGAGACCCGGCACACTCGCCAGCGGCGCCAGGCGGCTTCGCTGGAGGCCGCGCTGGCCGCGGCAGGGGCGAGTCGCACGCTGAGCTGGTCGCGTTCGGAGCTGCGCTCGGCGCGCCCCCACCTCCCTTCGCGGTGGCTACTTGCCGCGGCCTCGGCGATGACCGACCGCTGGGTGGGCCTCGAAGACCTGCTCCAGCTGTGCCAGCCGGAGGGCGACCCGCGCTTCACCAGCGTGGTGTCGTTCGCCTCCGGCCTGTCGTCCGTGGGCGATCGGGAGGCGCCGGCCTCGCTCCACGACCGCGATGTCGCCGAGTTGAGCCGATGGGTGAACGGGCGGGGCGGTCGCTTGGAGCAACACCCCATCGCTCACGAAGGACCCGCGGCGGCTTACGCCGCCACCGCAACCGAACGGAACTCCGGGTTCTCGGCCTTCTCGGGGAGGGTCGATCCGTCCCGGCTGGTCATGCGCAGGCGTCATTCGGCGACGAAACTCGAAACGTGGGCGGCCTGCCCGTTCCGATGGTTTCTCGGCGAAGCGCTCCGTCTCAGCCACGACGAGCCCCCGGAGGATCTGATCCAGATCTCGGCGCGCGACAAGGGATTGTTGGTGCACGAGATCCTCGAGGACTACATCCGCGCCGTGCTGGCCGGCGAGCCGCGTTCGCTCGAGACCGCCTTGCGGATCGCAACTGAAGCCTTTGCCCGCTATGAGGCCAAGGGCGTTACGGGCAAGTCATTGCTGTGGCACTACGACCGCGAAGTCATTCGGCGCGAACTGGAAACTTTCGTCTCCCGAGATCATCTCGAGCCGATTGCGGCCGAGCTGTCCTTCGGCCGGGGACCGAACGACAACCCACCCGTGGAGATCGACGTCAACGGTGAACGGATTCCGTTCAGCGGCAGTGCGGACCGCGTCGATCGTGACGGACGAGGGCTGGTGGTGACCGATTACAAGACCGGTGGCTCCGATTCCTTCGCCGGCCTGAAAGACGACCCGGTGCTGCGCGGCACGAAGCTTCAGCTGCACATCTATGCCCGCGCCGCCCGGCAGGTGCACGGCGACGAGCACACCCCGGTGAAGGCGCGCTACTGGTTCGTATCGGAGAAGGGCAAGTTCGACGAAGCCGCCGTCGACCTCGACCGCGACGCGCCGAGGTTCGACGAGGCCCTCCAGGTCATCACCGACGGCATCAAACAGGGCCTCTTCCCGGCGCGCCCCGGCGAGGACGGGTTCTACGGATTCGAAAATTGCGGGTACTGCGACTTTCGCAAGCTCTGTCCGGTCGATCGAGATCGGCGGTGGGAGCGCACCCGTTCCGACCCCGCGCTCCGCGCCTATCGCGAGCTAGCCGAGCCTGACGTCGAGGACGAAGCAGGCGCACAATGAGCAATCGACTGCTTCAGCCGGTCGATCGTCACCACCGAAAGTCGATTCGGGAGCGCCTCGGCGAGACGTTGTTCGTCGAGGCGGGCGCGGGCACAGGCAAGACCACCGAGCTCGTCGCCCGCGTCCTGAACCTCGTGGAGTCCGGGATCCCCATGAGATCAGTGGCAGCCATCACCTTCACAGAGGCAGCCGCAGCCGAACTCCGCAGCCGGCTCAGAGAGGCCCTCGACCTGGCGGCGAAGGCGGGCAGCGATCGGGCCGCCAAGGCCGTCGGTGATATCGACGAAGCGGCGGTGTCCACGCTGCACTCCTTCGCCCAGCGCATCCTGGCCGAGCATTCTCTGGAGGCCGGCCTGCCTCCCGTGTTCGAGGTGCGCGACGAGATCCAGTCCGGCCTGGCTTTCACCGAGTGGTGGGCCGAAACCCTCGACGAGCTCTTGGAGCAGCCGGATCTGCACTCGAGCTGGTACCGCCTCCTGGCCGTCGGCCTCAAGGCGAACCGACTGAAGCTGATGGCGGAAATCCTCCACGACCACTGGGACCGGCTCGATGTTCGCTGCGGGGGCGGGAGCCTTCCTCCCGCGCCGGGGCCCGACGCCGAGGCGGAGTTGGCGGAGGCGATCCGCGCCGCCGTTGCGGCGCTACGTGCGGCCGGGCACGCCGCCGCGGACTGCAAGGACGAGCGGGACGAGGTCTGTGTGATCCTGACGCGGATGGGCCGGCTCGCGGCATCCGCCGCCGGTCAGGACGAAAACGCTCTCCTGGCGAATTTCGGCACCCTGTTCGACAATCGGCAGGCGAAGAAGGGCCGTACCAACAACAGCCGGTGGGGTTCCGGGTCCGCCCACGCCACCGCGGCGCGCGACGCAGCCTTTGCCGCGGTCGGCGAGGCGCGTCAGCTGGCCTGCGACCTGGCGACCCGCCGCCTGCTCGCCGCGATCGCGCATCGTGTTCTTCGAGCCGCGGACGAGCGGCGTCGCATCGGAGAACTGGAGTTCCACGATCTCCTCGTTTTCGCCCGCCGGCTGCTGAGCACGCGGCCCGACGTCCGTTCCCGGGTGAAGAACCGCTGGCAGCGGATTCTCATCGACGAGTTCCAGGACACCGACCCCATCCAGGTCGAGCTGGCCGCGTTGCTGGCCACCGACGCCGAGAGCGTCATCGTCGACAAGCTCCCCGATCTCGAGCCGGGCCGCCTCTTCTTCGTGGGCGATGCGCGGCAATCGATCTACCGGTTCCGCCGGGCGGACGTGGCGCTGTTCAGATCGGTGGCCGACAGGTTGCTCGAGACGATGGTGCCGCTCGTCCAGAACTTTCGGTCCGTACCAAGCGTCACCTCCTGGGTGAACGGCGTCATCGGACCGCTGCTTGGATCGCACTACACCGACCTGGTACCGGCGCGGAAGGCGCTTCCGGGGGTGAAGGACACGACCGTTCGGCTTCTGGGCGAGGCCTCTACAGCCAACCTTCCCGCGATCCGCGAGAAGGAAGCGGAGGAGATCGCGTGGTCCGTCAAGTGCATGGTCGGTGCGGGCGGCGTTCACGCGCCGTGGCCCGTCGCCGCGAACAAAGACGGTTCCACGGCGCGCGACGCGCGGTTCGACGACATCGCGATTCTGTTGCCGACACGCGCCTCTCTCGAATACATCGAGCGTGCCTTCGAGGACGAGAAGATCCCCTACCGCGTCGAGAGCGCCTCGCTGGTGTGGGCGACTCAGGAGGTGAGGGACCTGCTCAGTTGTCTCCGCGCCATCGACGACGCGGGCGACGAAGTCGCGGTGGTCGCCGCCCTCCGGAGCCCGACGCTGGGTTGCAGCGACGAGGACCTTCTGGAGTGGGCGCAGGCCGGCGGCCGTTGGCGCGTGGGCGCCCGCCTGCCCGAGGCGATCCCTGCCGAACACCCGGTGCACGTCGGCCTGACAAAGTTGGCGGCGCTGTCCGAGCAGCGCTTCTGGGCCGGAGTGTCCGGCCTGGTGGAGAAGACGGCGCGCGAGCTGGGCTTCTTCGAATTGGCGCTGGCCCACTCGCGATCGCGCGACAGCTGGAGGCGACTCCGGCATGTGGTCGACGAGGTGCGGTCCTTCGAGAGAGCCGGCGGTGCCACGCTGCGGCAGTTCCTCGTCTGGGCCGAGGCCCAGGACGCGGAAGGGGCCCGGGTCAAGGAGGCCGTCCTGCCCGAACCCGATCATCCGGCGGTGCGGATCCTCACGGTGCACGGCGCCAAGGGGCTGGAGTTTCCGATCTGCATTCTGGCCGGCCTCAACGCCAAGGGCGCGGGCCCGTCACTGGGTCGCATCTTGTGGGACGGCGTCGGCGGCATGGAGGCCCGGTTCAACGCGCAACAACTCACGTCCGGGTTCGAGGCTCTCGATGAGATCGAGCGGCGGGAGGAGTCGGAGGAGGACATTCGTCTGCTCTACGTCGCCGCGACGCGGGCCAAGGACCACCTGGTCGTGAGCGTGCACCACAAGGCCGAAACATCGAAGCAGAGGTCTCAGTGGTCACACGCCGCGAAGATCTGGGAGGCGTGCCAGTTGCGTCCCGAGCTGTGGACACGCATGCCGGCCGAGCTTCCGTTGTCCGCGACGCCGATAGACCCCCCCGCGCCGACCGAGGACCTGGCCGGAGCGAGGCGAACCTGGGCCGCGGCGCGAGAGGCTGCGATCGAAGGGTTGCGGCGCTCGAGCGTTCGCGCCGCGACCGAACTCAAGCAGACGACCGACGACACACATGAACGGCAGCCGTGGCAACGCGGTCGCGGAGGCAGCGCGCTGGGACGCGCCGTTCACGCCACACTCCAAACCGTCGACCTCGCGACCGGGGAGGGTCTGACGGACACCGCGAAGGCTCAGGCCGCGGCCGAGGGAATCGGGCATCGAGCCGAGGAGGTGGAAGCGCGGGCGCGAGCCGCGCTGGCGTCCTCCATCGCAGCTGAGGCGTCGAAAGCCCGGTATTGGCGAGAGCTCTATGTCGGCGCGCCGCTCGGGGAGTTGACCGTCGAGGGCTATATCGACCTCCTCTACGAATCTGAGGACGGATTGGTTCTCGTGGACTGGAAGACGGACGCGATCGACCTTCGTCGGGAGCCGGCGGAGGCGGTGGCCCGCTACGGCCAGCAGATCGGCGGGTACGCCCGCGTGCTCGAGGCGACTTTGGGGCGGTCGGTGTCACGCGCCGTCCTGGTCTTCCTTTCCGGCGACGGAGCCGTGGAGGTCGACGTTCCAATTCCCCGTGCACTCGCCAGCAGCGTCGGCTAACTTCTCGCTCTCCACTCCGGCGCCTCCGTCCTAGTCACGCGCGCCCGTCATTGGCTCTTCGGGCAATCCCTCGTCGTTCTCGCGGCGGGGGAGCCCCGCCCCGCGGCGCGGGAGAGCCTCCGCGATAGGAACTCACGAAGGAGCCCTGTTTGGACGCGTCCGTCGAACCCGATTCCGATCTAGAGGCTGAACAGGCCTACATCGACCATGCCTACGAATGCATGTCCCGCATGCGCAAGAGAGCCAAGGAGGTCCGCACCACCGCGAACGCGCCCGCGGTCCACCGCGACATCGTGGAGTACGAACTGGAGCGCCGTCTCGGGTCGTTGACGGGCGACGGAAGCGCGCTGTGCTTCGGTCGGATCGACGCGACCGCGGGCGAACGCTGGTACGTGGGCCGGAGGCATGTCGAGGACGCGACGGGAACTCCGGTCGTGGTCGAGTGGCGCGCGCCGGTAGCGGTGCCCTTCTATCGCGCCAGTCACGTGAAGCCCATGGGCCTGGCGCGCCGGCGTCAGTTCACCGTGGAGGGCCAGCACCTGCTCGACTTCTCCGACGAGTTCTTCGCCGCGTCTCCAGAAGCGGGCGGGGAGGGACCTCAGATTCGAGGCCGCGACGCACTGCTTCGCGAACTCGACCGGGATCGCACCGGCACGATGCGCGACATCGTCGCCACGATCCAGGCCGAGCAGGACGAGATCATCCGCCGGCCCGTCGCAGGGATAACCCTCGTCCAAGGCGGCCCCGGCACCGGGAAGACGGCCGTGGGCCTGCACCGTGCCGCGTTCCTGCTCTACGACGACGAAGTGCTGGAGCGAGCCGGCGTGCTGGTCGTGGGGCCCAACCGCACCTTCCTTCGCTACATCTCGCAGGTACTTCCCTCCCTCGACGTCACGGCGGTAGGGCAGCTGACGATTCGGGATTTGGTGCGGGGCGTTCGCCTGCGCGCCATCGACTCCCCCGCCGCGGCGAGGGTCAAGGGCGACCCGCGAATGGCCGAGGTGCTCCGGCGGGCCGTCGCCGCTCATCGGCGCCCCCTCGAACACGACATCGAGCTGGTCTTCGAGGACCGGCGGCGCGTCACTTTGACCGCGGCCTGGGTCAACGCGGAGGTGGCTCGCCTGTCGGGCGGGACCATGCCCTACAACCCCGGCCGGCCCGCGTTGCGCGATCGCATGCTCCGCGAGGCCGACCGCCTCTACCGCGACAAGTTGGGACCGGCCAGCGTGCAGCCCGACGCACGCGTTGTCGCCCAGCAGGTTCGGGGCCAGCGCACCTTTCAGGCCGCGCTCGACCGGCTGTGGCCGGCCCTCGACGTCGACCGGGTCCTGAGCGAGGTGTTCACCGACCGGCGCGTTCTGTCCGAAGCCTCCCGAGGGGTTCTCGACGAACCCGAGGTGCAGCTCGTGTGGCGCGCCGACGTTGACGCGTGGACCGAGGCGGACATTCCCCTGGTCGACGAGACGCGGTTTCTGCTGGAAGGGCGTCCGCCGGCCTGGGGTCACATCGTCGTCGACGAGTGCCAGGACCTCTCGCCGATGGCGCTGCGCATGCTCGAGCGGCGGTGTCCGTCAGGATCCATGACAATCCTCGGTGACATCGCCCAGGGCACCAGCGTGTGGGCGCCCGATTCATGGGATGAGGTTCTCGCCCACCTGCCGACCCACGCCGGGGTGCACCGCAGTGAGTTGGCCATTGGCTACCGGGCTCCGAGCCAGATAATCGAGCTCGCCTCCCGTCTCCTGAGAGTTGCTGCCCCCCACCTGCGACCCGTCGAGTCGGTGCGACCGGGCGAAACCGATCCGCACCATGTGTCGGTCTCCCGGCCGGAGGATCTACCGACCTGGGTCGCGACCGAGGCTTCGGAGCTGGCCACCCGCCACCGGAGCGTCGCGGTGGTGAGCCCTGACTCCCTAGTGCGAGTGGTGCGCGAGGCGCTATCGAAGCGAAGCGGGATAGACCTCGGCGACGCCGCAACCGACGGCCTCGATCACCGGGTCACTCTCGTAGCCGCTCGAGAGGCAAAGGGACTGGAGTTCGACGCGGTCATCGTCGTGGAACCCGCGGCCATCGCCGCCGAGATTCCCGCTCCCTTCACCTCTCAGGGCCTACGCCTGCTCTACGTCTGTCTCACTCGCGCCACGAAGCACTTGAGCGTCATCCACCACAGGGCGCTCCCCGACGCGATGCGAGAGTCGGCAGACTGAGGCAATGCGGAAGCCGGCGGCCCTCGGTGCCGTCCTACTCGTGTTCCTGGCCGCATGCGGGGGGACGGCGCCCAGGGAGACGTTGACGGAGGGCGAGGTCTTCGACGGCAGCAACACGACCCCACCTCCGGGGGCCATCCCGACGACAACCCCCGCGGGCGGTCCGGCCGCGGTTCCGGGTGACTCGGGTCAACCGCCGCCGGCGGCCCCCGGAGCGACCGTGAGGCCGCGGCCAGGCGGTGGAAG